>NZ_JBSGFQ010000061.1:0-82364 GCF_053603495.1 Nonomuraea sp. NPDC004186
CCGCGACGACATCCACGAAGCTTTCATGACCCTCGCCGCAACCATCATTTGCTGGCGCCGCCTCACCCGCTGATCATTCTGTTAGGACTTCTTAGCCCGTGCGACATTTGGAGGAGGGCCCGACGATCCGTAACGACTGGCCAACGCGATCGAGGTGGTCCCGCAGCTCCTGCTGCACTTGGGGCAGGTTCACGCGGTCGACTTAATCGAACATCAAACCGCCGCCCTCGTTGCCCCCGAGGAGTCGTACGGCACCTACCTTGTCGTCGCACCGGGTCCAAGAGGAGAGCCAGAAATCGACTTTGCTCTGGACCTATTCTGCTGATCTCGGTCCTGGACCTATGGCTGCTCGGGCCAGCTCTCCTTTGGAGCCACGAACGTGCCCCGGCCTTGGATCGTGACCACCCAGCCTTCCTCCCGCAGGAGCTCCATGGCGCGGCGGACCGAACCACGTGCGATGCCGTGCTCCTGCTGCAGCGAGCTCTCCGAAGGGACGACCTGCCGTTCCTTCAAGTCGCTCGCCTTGATTCTTTCCCTGATGATCCGCGCGAGCTGCTCGTAAATCGGTGTCGGGTCAAGCTGGTCGACTGTCACAGACAGCACGTTAGGGACGGGCAGTCATAGGACTTACGTTGGGTACGGACTAGACGTGCTAGACGAGTTGTACGTGCTACACGTACCCTGGCACGAAACAAACGGGCCCGCCCCGGCGGTGGAAGCGCTGAGGCGGGCCCTTGATCGGACACGGGAGGTCCGACCCATGGGCAAGCCAACCATGGACGACCGGATCACGTCTGTTCTGGTTGCGGACATCCGGACCGTGCTGGAGAAGCACGGTTATCGGCTGCCGCCCGGAAGTGACTACATCCACGAGCTCGTCATGGCGCGCGTCGACGTTGCACTCAGAAATCTCATCGAGGTCTTCGAAGGGAGGACTGCGTGACATGACGGAGATCGCTGACTTCCATGGCCCGCACTTCGAGCCTCCGCAGGCCAGCTGTGTCGAGGTGCACTGGTACCGACCGTGCCGGCGAGTGCAACGTATTCGTGTGATCTCACACTCATGCGAGTGCAACGAGTTGCTGTACGAGCTGTGTGCTGGCGGCGGTCTGAGCTTCGTGCGTCGGACGGATCGGGCCAAGGGCCCTGTTCGGGCCAAGGGCATTGTTCGCGAAAGCGAGTGGATGCTGACCGCGGCGGCGAGAAACCTGTACGAGAGGATCTTGCGCGGCGAGGCGCGATGAGACTGGCGCGGCGCGGGTGCGTCACCGTGCATCCGCTGCGTCTCCTGCAGCGCGAGCCAGTTCATGGGGCAGAAGCGCTGACGGTCCTGGCTCGCCCCGTGCCGAACATTTGAGCCTGGGTGTCGTTTGCCCTCGTGCCGCTGAGGCGCTCGAGAGGGTTGCTGCTTCGGTGTCTTTCATTCTTCGGTGAGATGGCGCCTCCATGAATGGCTTGCCGCGGCTGCTCGGAAGGTGAGTCAGGTGATCAAGAACGGATCCGTCACTCAGTGGCTATAGCCGTGCGTGGTCGTGATATGACTCTCTGTTGAGAATAGGTCGCGGGCAGCGATCGGTGATCTTGGGGGTTTGTGACATGGGGCGTATCACTGCCACGCTCGCCAGCCTCACCGTAGCGGGAGTGCTGGTGACGGGGGCTCCCGTCGATGCTGACGCCGCAACGGGCGTTTTGTTCATCAATGGCAAGACGTATTACAACCCGAGCGGCTGCTATCCCGTCGATGGGTCGCCGGCGTACGTCTTCAATGGTGCCAGGGGAGTCGCCTTCATCCACGACGGTCCCAAGTGTGACGCTGAAATCAACGCAGTGCTTCTCCCTGGTCATGCGGGAGTCTCGAAGTACGGCAAGAGCGTTTTCGTGGGGTGATCGGCGCGAGTCGGACATTTAGCCTATCTAGCGCGAGCTGCTAACTCTGGCTGTGTTGGGCGCCTTCGGCGTGATCTTTGGGGCTTCTGTTGGGCTGCTTGTGAGTGAAGATTTATTGCTTCGAGCCAAGCCTTGATGATCTGTATTCGCGTTTTCATGATCGCCTTGACTGGGAGGGGTGGTAAACCAGAAGTGACGTGCTGGACTGCTGGGGAGGTGCCTGATGAATCCGGGGAACCTTCTCGCAAAGGGCAGCGGCAGGCGGATTCAGGCTTGGGCTCAGTATCCCGTCATGGCTGCTGCTGCGCTCGGTGCCTTTCTTGGCGGGGTATTGCCCGCAAGGGCGGATGATCCTGGCTATTGCCCAAGAGTGTCCGAAGTGGCGTATCAGTTGTATGACATCGAAAAGTGGTGCGCCGCTGTCAACGACGACATCAAGAACGGGCGGCCCCTGGATCTAATGGGGCGTTTGCGAGAAGCGAGAAAGCTGCCGGCCTCCACAGCTTCTCCAGGAAGCGAGTCGGATGGTTCGAAGGTCCCGCTGAGGCCGCCCAGCAGTAAAGCATCGGCCAGCCAGGAGCAGCGGTCACCCGGGACAAGGCGCCCATCGGCGGAGCGGAGACCAGGTTCTCGTCACCGAAACATGGTTGAGGAGAAGCCGCCGGAGGAGGAGCGGATAGGACGTCCGCAGCGAATCTCTTCTCACGAGGTACGACCGAGGCCGCACAAAGCTCGGCAGGGCAGCCGGCGGCATCAAGACCGACATGCCAGGGCAACGCCTTACTCTTCGAGTACAAGGTCACAGTCGCCCGCTGGCCCTGGCGAGAGCCCAGCGCCTGGCGCCAGTCCTCACCTATCCCAGGCCCAACGGCAGGAGCGGGAGGTCGCCGGGCAGGGCTTGCTCCTGCCAGCCGGGGCGGCAACCTTCGCCCTGATGGTGATGCTGTTGAGCGGCCTGCTGGTGCGGTGGGTTCGCGTGCGCATGTCGAACGCCGGGCCGGAGGCGAACCTGCCAACGGTCCACTGTCACAACGAGGACCGCAGCGCTAATCAAAAGCTGGCCGCTGTGCCGGTGAGTGCCGCGAGCGTGGGCGTCAAGGGAGAGAAGCCCCCAGCTAGGTCGGAGGTGGATCATCCGAGTCCTGCTGTTCCGGAAGCTGTTTCGACCGCGCCCCTAAAGCCGCTGGTGGCGCCGCCGATCGAGACGCCGAGGCCATCAGTGGCTCAGGTTGAGGTATTGGGTCCTGCGCGACTGATGGTTGCTGGGAGGGAGGTGTCCTTCAGCAGGGCCGAGGGGAGAGCGTTGTTTGCCCTGCTGGCGACAGCCAAGGACGGCGAGTCCTCGGACGCGGTGATCGACCGGTTGTGGCCAGAGGACGGGGAGCGCGGAGCGCGGCGCTTGGAGACGGCTGTGCGCGACATCAACGGGGCGATGCGCCAGGCGACGGGGCTTGGGACCTCGGTCAAGTTCGTGTTGAAGGTCGGGCAGCGGCGGCGGTTGTCGGCGGCCTACTTCGACGTGGACTGGTGGCGGTTCGAGGAGGCGTACGTACAGGCGAACACCGCCGAGGACGAGAGGACGCGGCGTGAGGCGCTCCGGCGGATGGTGGCCCTTTACCGAGGGCCGTTGCTTGCCGACCGTGATGATGTCTGGTGCCTGCCACTCCGCCAGACCGCTGTCACCCAGGCTGTCACCGCGGCGACTCGGCTTGCTGAGCTTGAGCGTCATTCTGATCCGGATCAGGCGTTGGGCTCCCTGAGACTGGCCGTGGACCGCATTGACCCCTACAACGAGATGTTGTGGTGCAAGATCATGACTATTGAGGGCGAGCTGGGGCGGGTCTCCGAGGTCCGCTGGACATACCAGCAGCTGACGGAGCGCCTGGTAGAGATCGACGCGCGCCCAAGCGCAGAATCGCAGCGCACGTATCAGCGCTTTGTTAAATAGCCGAGCGGGGCCGAGAGCCGGGTGCTGAGGTGCCCACGTCATTGATCGCCGCGCACGAGTTCCCGCTGGTCACGGATTTGGTACGTGGCCAGTATCTGAGGCGACACGAGCTGTGCGGGTGTGGTGCCGTAGATGCGTGCGAGTAGCCGGAGGACGTGGGCGGGGGGTCGGCGGCCGCCGCGGGGCCAGTTCTCGTACTCGTAGAGGCGGGCCTCGCGCAAGCTCGTGGCTCCGGTGGAATCGAGCGCTGCGTGGGCGGTGACGACCTGGCTGGCGGTGAGTCCGGCGGCGTAGCGGTACAGCCGGAGCGGGCTGGCTGAGTGGTCGAGGCTGAAGACGATGGCGATCTGGTCGACCGTGAAGCCGTGCTCTCGGAGTAGGCGGCCTCGATGCCGGCAGTCGAGGAGTGTTTGGTAGCCCTTGCCGGACATGTATCCACGCTCCCTTCGGCGATGTGGGGTGGTGAACGGTAGGGCGGCTGGCGGGTGAGGCTCAAGCCGCTGGTTGGGGTGATAGATCGGAAATGATGCCTGGTGATCGAGCCCGGTCGGCGCGCGTTGTCGCAGGTAGTTGGGCGCAACGGGCGGGGGTGATGGGTGGCGCTCGCTGGGGGTGTGATTCGGGCGTGGAGTTGGTTGATGGTGCTGGCCGTCCCCGGATCGGCCGGGGTTTATCGCGGAGGTGACCAGCGGTGGACCAGCGCCACGACGATCACGAGTACGGCCAGGCGGGCGATAGCGCGCCGCTGTATGGGGACGCGCATGCGAACGGAAGCGAGCAGCGCCACAAGGTGTGCTTCCCCGCTCCTCAGCCGGGCCGGGTCTTGGCGGAGGTTCGGTCGGGACACGGTGGAGGAGGGCTGGTGTGGCGACGGACGTTCGCGGGCCGTGGGGATCAGGCTGCGCCGGCGCGTCGCTTGGTGAGGTTGCTGCTGGAGAACACGCCACGCGCGGAGGATGCGGAGTGGGTGGCGGCGGAGCTGATCAGCAACGCGCTGCGGCACAGCCTGTCCGGTGCGGCAGGCGGCTACTTCGTGGTGGAGGTCGCTCGTTCCGCTCATCTGGCGCGGGTCGTCCTCTACGACCTGGGAGGAGGAGCCGTTCCGGCTCTCGATCGTGGCGTTCCGGCCGCTCGGAGGACCGAGACGGGGCAGCGAGAGGACGGGCGCGGGCTGGTGGGAGTGGCCCAGCTGGCGGCGGCGATGGGTGTGTGCGGGGACCCGATCACCGGGCACGCGGTCTGGGCCGAGCTCAGCCTCGCCCCATTCGGTGATCAGGAACGCCAACAGCTCTTTTCGGCCCCTGGTCAAGAGGGCGATGCTGCCGCCTGGGGGAGCGTGCTCTCACCTGACGAGGCAGGGACGGCTCCCGCACACATGGCACTCTCTGCGTCGGATGAATCCCAAGCGCAGGCGTCTCCGCAGCGCGGATGGCAACCGGACCAGGCTGGACGGGAGGGCTTTGCGCTGGACCCTTCCACGCGGCTGCTGGAGGCGCCGTGAGCCACCGTGCGGACCCAGCGTCCGCATTCGGGCAGGAGCCATGGGCGCAGCGTGAGCTCGGCCGGTTGCGTCAGGAGTATCCACACTGGGCGTTCCTCGTGGTGAGCTACCGGTGGATTGCGCTCCGCAGCAAGCAGGCGGTGATCACCGCTTACGGGCCAGGTGAACTCCGGGATGGCCTGCTGGAGGCTGATGGGCGCAGCACGGTTGACGTAGCGGCAAGGGGGTTGGCCCCAGAGATCAAGTCGGTGTCACGGCCGGGCGCTGTCGGTGGAATGGCTGGGGCGGGGCCGGGGGACACGGTCGTGGGCGATGTACCGCGACAGGCGGTGTTGCACGCGCACCGGTCCGAAACTGGCACGTGGGCGGCCGTGGCCCATCCCGTACGGGGATGGGGGCGGTGGCCCTGGCCACGGCTGCGTAGACGTACGCGACGTACAGCTAGCACGATCGCGCGGTAACTGGTGGTTCTCCTGAGGAGGAGAAGGCAAGGCGGCCGACACTTGGCCATGTCCTCGACTTGATCTCGTTGGACACAGAACTCATCCGCTTGATCTCCGCGCCGACTGTAAACGGTCGCCTGCTTGTGAAGACGGTACGAGCTGATGAATGCGGGCTCGGCCCAAACACCAGTAATGGCGGGCGTCGGCAGTGACATTGGTGGCCTGCGCCAGCGGCGCGAGGAACTTGGGGTCTCTTGGGTGGTGCGGGCAGGGGAGAGGCAGGTTGCTCGCCGCTGAGATCGGCGTGGAGATGCGGATAGCGCTCCTGCGCGTCATTAAGACCGCTACTCGCGATAGCGATGTCTTGCCAGGTCAGGGCGGTCTTGGACTGCGCGATGCGCGGCCCGACTCGCCTATAGGCGAGGCTACGAATAGATGGGCCGGGGATTCTGATGGGCTTGTCTGTTCCTGCTGGTTGCCGGCGCCCAGCGGCGTGCTTTACCTGCTGACGTTCTGGCATGCGTCGCGTGCGGCAGGTCCGCTTGGCGCTTGCCGTTCGGCGACAGCCGAGCAGAACCTTCGCCCGGCGGTGTGCCCGGCCGCGTCGCCGCATGGTGAGCCCCGGACGGCGGTCCGGGTGGTGCGCCGTACCCCCGCCCCCGGCGCATGGCTGTGGCCCCGGCCGCCTATGGGCGTGCTGGGGCCAGGGGCGGCGGGGCTGTCAGACAGTGGCGGGGACGGTGTGCGCGGCGTGTGCGACGGCGACGAGGGCGGCCACGTCGGTGGCGGGGGTACCGGGAGGAACGGTAGCCAGCTGGGTGCGATCGGGGGCGTGACCGGGGCGGCGGCGCGTCCTCGACGATCACGGGTCGGCCGGGGCCGTCGGGGATGGTGAGTTGGTAGACGTGGCCGTCAGGGGACCGGTAGCCCTGGATGATTTGCCGTCTGTCCCCGGCGTTGCCTTGACCGCTACGCGTGAAGCCGTGCGCGGCGAGGGCGCGCGTGTAGGGCAGGGCCTTGGGCGTTCGGTCATGTTCTTTATCCCTTCCGTTTCCGGCCCACGGCCAGCGTGCCCGGATTTCCTGTGCCATTTCTATGGACGCTCGATCCGGTAATGATGTCAAGTTGAAACGGGGATTGATGTCGAGATCCGATTAATTTCTAAATGGACATGAGGGATGGATGGCCGTCGTTGTGGAAATATGGTGCGACTGGATCACGGTCATAATGTCAAGCCGATCGGCCCGCCTTCTCGTGAGATGTTTTAGCAGCTCAGAGAAGACTTTGGTGAGGATAGCCTCTCCAGCCGTTGGGGTGACGAAAAATATCCGGAGACCGCTTGCCGTAGGCGCGTTATGCGAGCCATCGTCGAGCCAACCCAAAACGCCGACCCCGAAAATCGGGGGGCGAATCTTGCGGGAAGGGAGACGTTTCAATGGCTATTCATGCCCCGGAAGTCGCGTCCGATGGCGCTGGCGAAATCGCATCGGATGTCGCCCCTAGAGCCGTCGACGTACCGGACGTGCCGCCCCTAGACGGTAATGGCGCGGACGGTACGGACGGCCGTCAGGAGGCAGTGTGGGCGGCGCTGGTGGCCAACCCCGGTACGTCGGCCACGGCGGTTGGCGCGGCGGCGGGGATGAGCCGGATGGTGGCGGGCAAGATCCTCAACCAGCTGGAAAGCGAAGGCCGAGCCCGCCGGGTTGCGGGCGGTTACGACGGGCAGGGACGGGGCCGGACCCCGGACCGCTGGTACCCGATCATCACCGACGCCACCACATCCGACGCTCCTTCCGCGCCGGATCGGGACGGGCCCGATTCGACTTGCGCACCCGACACTTCGGTGTCCGCTGCCGAGGTGGTCATCAACGGTGCTCCCACGCCTGACGCCCCCTCCATGGGGATCGCCGAGACGCAAAATGAGCCGGAGGCCACCGCAAACGCGGAGTCACTCGTGTCAACGGACATCGACGCTGGTGAAGCCTCCCCTGCGGCTGAAGCCCCAGAGGCGGAGGACGGTCCAGCCCCAAATAGCCCTACGGCGGCTGTCCTCGATGAACGGCTGGAAAGAGACGAGGATGCGCCGGACACGGAGCCGGGGGCCGAGGAGGATCCAGCGCGCGAGCAGGCGCGGGCCGAGCTTTTGGAGCTGGCCGAGCTGTTGCTGGGGACGGCGGCCGCGATGGAGGCGGACGGGGATGCGGTACTGGCTCTGGGGCGGCTCGAGATGGCCATGGCCAAGGCTCCGCAGGTACACCGCGCCGTTCGCTCGGTGCTGACCGGTACCACTTCACCTCCAGCCCGGGCGGCGACCAGGGCCAGTGCCCAGGACGCCAGGACGGCGGGCACGGTCCGGCATGGCGCGTTGCGGGATCGGGTGCTCGCGCACCTGGCCGAGCATCCGGGCAAGGAGTTCACCCCGTACGAGATCGGCCGGGTGCTGGACTCCTCGTCCGGCGCGGTGGCCAACGCTCTGGACCGGCTGGTCAGCCTCGGTCAGGCCGAGCTGACCTGCGAGCGGCCCCGCCGGTACACCCTCGCCGACGACCTGGACTCCGGTCGCTGATGCGCGTGGCGGGGATGGGACCCGTGCGGGCCATCCCCGCCGCACAGACACGGCATCGCCTGCCTAGGGCGGCGCGCCGGGCCCCTGCTCGTCCCCGTTACGGCTGAGCCCAGAACACCCGCCTTCCATCCGTTCCCTCACACCCATTTCACGACCGCCTTCGAGGAGGCATCCGCCATGGCTCACGAGATCGAAATCTTCGCTAACGGTTCTGCCGGGTTCGCGGCCGCCGGGAAGCCCGGCTGGCACCGGCTCGGCTACACCGCCCCCGGCCCGATGACCGCCGAGGAACTGCTCACCAACGCCCAGCTCGCCGGGTGGAACGTGCGCAAGGTGCCGGTTGGCACGGTGACCGACCCGGACACTGGCCAGCCCGTGACCAGCGAGGAGGACTTCCTCATCGTCCGCACGAACCCGGTCACCCGCGAGCCGGAACGCCTCGGCATGGTGGGCAAGGAATACAAGATCGTCCAGAACGAGGAGGTCGCCGACTTCCTGCAGACCCTCGTGGACGAGTCCGGGGCCATCTTCGACACCGGCGGATCGCTGAACGGCGGACGGCGAGTGTTCGTCACCATGCGCCTGCCCGAACCGCTCATGGTCGGCGGGCACGACCAGCTCGACCTGTACCTCGCGGCCTTCTCCCGGCACGACGGCTGGGGGGCCTTCACCACGGTTGCCACTCCCGTACGAGTGGTGTGCGCGAACACCGAACGGGCCGCACTGCGCAACCACGCCTCGATGTTCCGGGTCCGCCACACCGGCCACATCGCGGGCCGGATCGCCGAGGCGCGGGAGGCCCTCAAGCTGACCTGGCGGCACGGGGAGGCGTTCGCCGCCGAGGCCGAGAAGCTCCTCGCGATTCCGATGGACGTCAAGGAGTTCCGCCAGTTCACCAACACCCTGCACCCGCTCGCCCCGGACGCCAAGGAGATCACTCGCCGCAACCACGAGCTGGCCATGCGGGAGCTGGAGTACCTGTTCACCACCGCGCCCACGCAGGAGCCGATCCGCAACACCCGCTGGGCCGCTTACAACGCGGTTACCGAGCGGCTGGACCACCGCAGCCCGGTGATCGGGCCGCGCGAAAGCGCCGTGGTCCGGGCCGAGCGCGCCCTGCTGACCGACCACGACAACACCAAGATCAAGATCCGTGCCTTCAAGCTCCTCGCGACCGCCTGAACGCCCGCGACCCCGGTACGGCCTGCCCGGGGCCGGGCCGTACCGGAACCTCCTCTCCGTCCCCGGGTCCAGTCAGCTCATACCTCGGGAGAACGACGTGACCCAGTTCGAAGACCTGGCCGAAACCCACCACGCCAACGCCGCACTCGAGTCATGTGAGGCGATCGGCAAGCTTACCTACGCCGCCGAGTCTGGTCAGGAGCTCCGTTCCGACGACCTGGCCCGGCTCGCAGTCACCCAGTACGTCTGCGGCTGGTGGCAGCAGGTCATGGACCTGATCAACAGCGAGGAAGCCGACGGAGCAGAGGCCATCCTGCGTATCCGCCGCGAGGCCGAACAGCGCCTGCTGACCGGCTATCCCACCATCTATGGCGACCTGTTCGCCCAGGCCATGGCTCAGGCGGGCCGTCAGGCCGCCCGGCAGTTCCTGGCCACCACCCAGCCCCTTGCCGACGCTCTGGCCAAGCTCGCCGCCACCGCCGGACCTGCTTTGACGGCCTCGGCCACACCTCACGACCCGGCAGCCACCGCATCGCCGCCCCGTGCGTGGGAGTCGGGGCGGCTGTGAGTGACCTCCGGGTGGCTCTACCTCTGACCTCTCCACCGAAAGGAACAATCACCTTGAACACCCCCAGCGACCGCCGAGCCCCGTACGCAGGTGCGCAATCGGTGGCGGTTCCGCCCACGCCGCCCGGCACGGCGGACGAGTCCAGCTCACCGCGATCCGGGACGGTAGGTCCACTCGCGCTGGCTGACGAACGAGTGCACGAGGCGCTCGCCGCCGCCCAACACGCCGCACACGCGGCCGCCGCCGAGGTGGCCGACCTGCTGCAACGCGGGCTACGGCTGACCAGCGAGCCGCTGTACCAGGCGACCTACACCCAGGCGCTGCGCACATGGTGGGAGCAGGTCGGCGAGCAGCTCAGCGAGCGGAACCTGGAGGCTGACCATGCGCTCCGCCGAGTGCGCTCGTGGGCGCGAACCCACCTGACCGCCGAGATCGGCTCCACCCAGCCAGGCACCCTGTTCGATCATGCCCTCGCACATGCCTCCAGGGCAGCCGCCCGTCGCTTTCTGACCGCCACCGGCGAACTGCTCGCTGAACACGCAACCCGGCACGGTGACTTTTCCACCAGCCCCTCATCCCCAACCGGCGCATGACCGCTCGTCTCCGACAAGGTCCCCACCACGGCGAAACGCCCATTGATCTTGGAAAGGACATCACTCTCGTGAACGACCCCACACCCCCTCACCTGTCCGGTGAGCCTTCGTTGCGGGCCCTGGTCCGGCAGCAACAGCAGGTGAACAAGGACACAGTCGACGGCCTGGCTTCGCGACTGGCTCATGGTTACAGGCTCAGCGCCGAACAACTGTGTGCCGCCCTGCAGGCCAACCTCCTGCTCCACTGGTGGAACATGCTCGGGCGGTACGGCGAGCAGCACGGGCTGGGCATGGTCCGCGCGATGGCCAAGTTCAGCTTCTGGGTCAGCTGCTACCGCACCCAGGACCTCGCAGACGCTCGCCCTGCTAAGGGGCTCGATGGCGCCACCGACAAGGAACTCGCACTCGCACATCTCGACTGCGCGCTGGAGCTGATCAAGCGGACCGCCGCCCGCGAATTCCTCGACAAGGCAACGAAGATCCCCTCGCCCCGAACGGAGCAGCCCAAGTGAATACTCACGCCCCAGCATCACGGCCGCACCCCAGCCCCCTGGATGAGTCCCAGATCGAGACGTTCCAGATGTTGGCCTGGAAGTGGGACATCACCGCCGCCAAGCAGCTCACGCAGGGCCGCGAGCCCACCGGCCAGCTTGACCCGCAGACGTGGGCGGGCATGCTCTACCTGATCCGCATCGACCACGCGCACGCGGCCAGCGTGAACCTGGACGAGCCGCTGATCGCGGTGCCGATCCCGGATGTGGGCTGGCTGATCGTCGATGGCTGGCACCGGATCCACAAGGCCCTCACCCAGGGGGTGGAGAAGCTGCCGGTCATTGTGCTGACCGCCGAGGAGGAGCTGGCCTGCCGCATCTTCGGTGGGGAGAAGGGCCAATCCCGGCGGTAGCCGAAGTCCGGTGGTGTAGGTGGTCTGCCCCGGTCGCGCACCTGTGGTGTGTGGCCGGGGCACACCTCCTGCATCACCGGCCCTCGCGCGAGGACACCCCCGATGCCCGATTGGACAGCTCGCGATCCACCTGCGCTTACCCTCGGCTGTCTCGGCGCTGCTCGAGACGCATGGCCCTGCGCCGCTCGAGCTCCCGGCGAAGCGTGTCAATCTTGGCGAGGCCGCCAGGCGTTGGGACGAGCCAGAAGTCCCACCCGTTTCGCCACTGCCTCTTACCTTTTCCCTTCTCCTCGTCATCTGAATGGCTCTCGATCAGCGCCTTGGCCGCGCCGGACAGCGTTTCGCAGCGGCGTCCTTCGTGGTCTTCGAGCCAACCGTCGTCGGCAATGGTGACGAAGCCGGGATACATGCGAGAAGGACTGACGAGTTTGGTGCCCGAGGCGACGAGCCCCTCTTCGAGTAGGTCGTACACGCATATGTCGCTGCGGGCGCGAGCGCCGACGCGAGAGCGAGGCATGGGGCGGGTCCGGTTGGACACTTCGCTGGGCACTTGTGCCTCAGCGCGAGAGGACGTTTGCCGGGCGCGAATACGCCAGCGGACCGTGCGCTGTTCCTGCGCGGTAGCGGAAGGCGGAGCGGGGATGAGGCGGTGCCCGAGCAGGTGCAGCGTGTGAAGGATGGGAGGGACGTACTCGCTCAGGCTGATCTGATCCTCCAGCGAGATGGTGTCGTCCTGAGGCCGGTTGCGGTTATGCAGGTAGACCTGATCGGAGGCGAGCAGGTGGTTGTAGAGCTCTCCTTCCAGCCAGCCGGCCTGCCCCGAGTGCAACTTGTCGTCGTTTCGGCGAACGAGCAGGGCCCGGTACCAGGCATTGTCACGGGTGCTGGCGTGGTTGAGCACTCGAGTGCGCAACCCACCAGGGGAGGCTTTACCGACATAGGCTGCCCAGCGTCCGGTTGGGTCTGGGCGGTCCAGCAGGAGATAGATACCCGGAACGTTCCAGTCCGCCGTGAGCCGATGGACGGCACTGCGGTCGACGATCGTCATGCCGATCACGCGATGTCCGATGGAGATCTGCAGGGGGTCGTTGAGGTCATTCGGGATCATGACGTAGAGCGGCTTGGGGCGGGAGCTTTCCATTCCGGGTCTCCTTCGAGCATGAGGCGAGTCGAAATGTGCCCGGAGGGTACCGAAAATATGACTGTCCGTGACAGTCGCTTTGGGAAAGCAGCCACAGGTTCCCGTGCGCCGGAACGCATGGGTTCATCGGGAGGCGGGGCGCGTGAATCCGATGAGGTCGGCCCGCCAGTAGCTGGCGATCTTGACGGTCTCGTGGCGGTTGGGGGCGTGGATCATCTGGCCGTTGCCGATGACGATGCCGACGTGTCCGGGGCCATCGGGTTGCATGTGGAAGAACGCCAGGTCGCCGGGCTGTTCATGGCCGGGCGGGATGGGCTGGCCATGTCTCCATTGGTCGGCCGCGACGCGAGGGATAGTGATGCCTGCCGCCTGGTAGGCGCGCATGGTGAGGCCGGAGCAGTCGAAGGCGAATGGGCCTTCGGCACCCCAAAGGTAGGGCTTGCCGAGTTGGGCGTGGGCGTAGGCGAGAACGGCTGCTACCTTCTCGCCCGCGATGGGCAGCACGCAGGCACCGGAGACGGCGTCGACGGCCTGCTGGGCAAGCGGTTCCCAGCGGGCGTACGCATCGGGGTAGGCCGAGCGTTGGACGGCTTGTGCCGCCCTGGTCAATGGCAGCTGCTCCCAGCGGGGGACCTTAACCAGGCGATCGTAGAACTGGCGAGCCGCATGTGACGGGTCGAGGATCTGCTCGCGAGTTCCCCAGCCCTGTGAGGGGCGTTGCTGGAACAGGCCCAGGCTGTCGAGGTGGCCGTGGGGAAGATTGCGGAGCTCGGACTCCTGCAGGGCGGCCGCCACCGCGATCACGGCGGCGCGCGCGGGCAAGCCGAGCTGCTGGCCTGTGCTGACGATGAGCAGGGCATTTACGCGCTGCTCATCATCGAGGGTCGCGATCTGGCGGATGGGTTGGTTGGCGGGTGCCGCGACCGGGTCGACCTCTCCAGTGGTGCTTGCCATCGTCGCCACGCAGGCCGAGCCGCTCGGTCCAGCAGAGTCCAGGAGACTGGCCACCGCTGCGATGATGGCGGCTACGAGGAGTAGGAGAAGAGCGGCGCCGGCCGCGGCGTACTTCATCTCGTCCCAGCTCCGTTCCTTGCCGCGGGAACGGTTGGGAGGTCACGCATCCGCGTGCTTCTGAGGCCGGCCGAGGAGAGTCCAGGCATCGGCGAGTTCGGCAAGCCGCAGACGGGGCTCATCGGATCCGACGGGAATCCAGATGGCTCCTGCCGGGCCATCATCGGAGTGGACCGCCGTGGCAACCGGGACCTCGGCTGTAGCCATGAGCTTGCGCAGGTTGTTCTCTCGGGTGCGGTTGGGCAGCCAGAACAGGACAGGTGTGGTGATCCCGGTGGCGTCGGTGAGGTTGGCGTAGGCATGGAGCTTGGCGGTGACCTTGGCGAGGGTTTCGGTGCCGGTGTCGTGTTCGAGGAAGAAGTCGAAGTCGCGGCCGTCTTCAATCCAGCGGCCATAGGCGTCGGGGCGGGCAATGTCGCCCCAGACCTGGGCGCAGCGCCGTTCGGACCACCATGTCCTGACCTCGGCCTGCGCGTCGGGTTGCCGGGCGCGATGGTGCAGGTGTGAGAAGAACTCGTTGACGCCGACCTGGTGGGTCAGTCGCGAGGAGACTGCGATCGGGTGGTCGGGGTCGTAGCCGAGCTCTTTGACGGTGATGCCTTCTCTTATGGCCAGGGCGGCGGCTCCGGCTCGGCCGAGGAGCCAGTGCACGGGTTGTGAGCCTGCGCCGTACGGGGCCCAGGGGCGGAAGCGGGTGACGGCGTTGAGCGCGTAGAGGGTGGCCAGGCGCTTGCGGGCCGATTGCGGGATGCCGAAGAAGATGCGCTGGAGCTGGTGGGTGGTAAGCACGCGGTGGCGGTGAAGGTAGGCGAGGATCTCGTAGTCGCGCGGGGTCAGGCGGGCGGCCAGTGTGGTCAGGGCGATGCGGTCGAGGCGGGGCTGTCCGGTCGGGACGGGCTGTGCGGTCATGCGGATCTCCCTCTTGGCGAGCTGGCTGGCTCGGTCGGATCGGGTGCTGGGTGAGTCAGTGGTTGTGGGCGCGCGGGTCGTGTTCGGGCCTGCCATGGGCTGGTCGCTTCTGCCGTATTGGGCGTTGGGCATCGGACGGGGGCGAGCCGGTGAAGCGGTCCCGTGATGCCTCGCGGATGGCCTGCTCGCGACCGGGGATGAGAGACGGCAGAGGGCGGGTGCGCAGCGTGAAGGCGGCGGCTTGCTGGCCGTCGACGATGAGACGTGTGGCGGCCTGATAGGCGCCGAGGTGAGTGAGGTCGTGCGGAGTGATGAGCGGCGCGGTGTGGTGCTTGAGCTCGGCCGCGTCCTTGGGGGAGGCGTTGAAGTAGATCTTGTTGCGGGCGTCGGCGGAGAGAGCCTCGCGCAGGTCGGCGGGGAGCTGGTCGAGGTGCTGGTGGGCGAGGATGAGGGAGAGGCGGTAGCCGCGTGCTTCGGCCAGGACATCGTTGATGTGGCCGGGCAGGTTCAGGAAGTTGTGGCACTCGTCCAGGTAGATCGCGGCGTCCGATCGGTCGGCCTCGTTGCGGGTGGCTCGACGGGTGGCGGCTTGCCAGGTATGGGCAAGCAGGATCGATCCGAACAGCCGGGCCGCGTCATCGCCGAGGATGCCTTTGGGGAGGCGGGCCAGGATCAGCCCTCCGTCGTTGAGGAGCTGGCCGACGGGGACGGTGGTCGCGGGGCTGGCGAGCGCTTGGCGGATGAACGGACGGAGGAGGACGGCGCGCAGCTTGTTCATGACCGGCCCGATGACGGTGGCTTGTCCGGCAGGCGTGAGGGCCTGGTAGGAGTCCCAGAACCCGGTCAGGAGCTCATCGTTGAGCCGGGCGGTGATGCGGGCGCGGAAAGCGGAGTCTGTGAGCAACCGAGGAACTTCAGCCAGCGTGGCCTGCTGGCCCAGCACCTTCGTGAGGGTGAGGCAGGCAGAGCGCAGCAGGTCGTCCACTCGCGGTCCCCAGGCCGACCGGAAGCAGCGGTGAAAGATGGTGACAACGGAGTCGACGGCGAAGGCGGGGTCGGGCCCGGCGAGCACGTTGATTGCCGGCGGCCTGCTCGGGTCTTGCGGGTCGAAGACGACGGTCTTGCCGAGGGCGCGGTCGGGGAGGCGGGTGAGGACGTCGGTGATGAGGTCGCCTTTGGGATCGATGACGAGGGCGCCTCTGCCTGCGTGAGCGTCGGTGAGGATCATGTTGGCGAGCAGGGTGGATTTGCCGACTCCGGTGCCGCCGAGGACGTGGGTGTGGTGGCGGCCATCGGCTACAGGTTGGGCTATGGGGCGGCGTGGGCCGCTGTCGCTGTCGCCCAACACCCGGACCGGCCTGGCCGCCGCGTCGCGCGGTATGGCCGGTGACGGGGCTATGGGGCGGGCTCCGGCACGGGTGATGCCAGGGGCGTCGGCATCCCAGGGCAGATGCGCCAACGCTGCGAGCTCGCTGATCGACAGCAGGAATCCCGAGTGCAAGAGCCGTGACCGGATGATCGCATGGGGGCGGTAGAGACGGGCGCGGCGAAGGTACTGGTGGCCGGAGGTGAACAAGGCGAAGACGCCGGCCAGGGCGTGGGCTTGGCCTCGTAGCCAGCCGGGTGTTGAGTCGTCGTCTCGTGTGGAGGCGACGGCGTAGCGGATCGCGACTTGATAGCGCGGCTGGCCAGCCTTGGCGAGGATGGCGCGTACCTGCTCGGCGCGTTCGGGGAACATGCGAGCGAGTTCGCCGGGATGGCTGTGGCCGGACATGGGCGCAAGTTCGTCGAGGACCTGGCCGAGCAGGCTGCTGGTGCGGGCGCCACGGAGCGCGGCTGCGGCTCGGTGGGCGCGGCGCAGGCGGCGTCCGGTGGTGGGCCGGGCGAGAATCTGGACGACGGCGTGCTCGCCGTCGCGCAGGCCGCTCATCGCGCTGAGCAGGGAGCGTATGGGGTCGTTCGGGTGTTCTGACTTGAGAGGGAAGTGCTCGGCCCGGCCGAGGATGAGCCGTCCGCCTGCCATATCAGTCGCGGGCGGGAGAGGGCTGGCAGCGGGCGCGGTGGTCGTGACGGCGCCAGGCCAGGCGGCCTGGATGGCCTTCTCGACGATGCCAGGTGGGACGGTGCCGGGTACCCACAGGCGTACGCGAACCCCGGAGGCGTCACCGTGGTACTCCCACACCAAGTGGGGTTGGCCACTCAGGAGGCGTTTCCACGCAGGGGGGAGCAGTCCGATGAGCTGGCTCCATAGCACCTGCGCGCCGTGAGGGTCGCTGTCGGGCGGGCAGGAAATCTCGATCAGGCGGGCGCCGGGAAGTAGGGGCCGGTGGCGTAGCCGTCCGATGAGGCGCCGTACGAGCTCCAGCAGTGACATCGCGCCCAGGACGATGGCGGCGACGCGCCAGCCGTAGCTCAGGGCGTATTCGGACAGGTGCGACGGCAGGTCCCTGAGAAAGCCAAGGATGGCTTGTACGTCCTGATCGTCAAGGTCGCACAGCAGGCAAGGACTTGTTGCTCTCATAGCGGGTCAGCCTCTCCGTCGAGTTCGTCGTAGGCGGTGTTGGAGATCAGCTGGTCTGCGGCGGGTTCGGAGGTGTCCAGCTCGGCGAGTTCGGCCGGGTCTGTGGTGATCAGCTGCGCCTCGGTGGGGGAGGCGGTGACGTAAAAGGCGACGCGGCTGGCCGGGCCGGCGACCATGAGGGCCTCGCCGCGTTCGGCGGTGAGCAGGAATTGCCGCTCGCCCTCGGACAGGTCGAAGGCGTCGCCGACGGCGGAGATGGCTTGCGGGGATTGGCGGAGGAGGATCTGGCTGGCTGCGTTGGCGACGATGGCCTGGCCGAGGTCGGTGCCGAGCAGGTCGGCGGCGTCCTGCGTGATGACGGCGAGCCCGGCCCAGTGCTTGCGGGCGGCTTTGGCCATCCGGAACAGGAACCGGGCACCCTCCGCTTCCTTCATCAGGAGCCAGGCTTCGTCCACCACGATGAGGCGTTTCTTGCGGTCGCGCGGGTTGGCTACGCGGCGCCAGATGGCATCGAGGGCGAGCAAGGTACCGACAGCTTTGAGCTCGTCGGGCAGGTCGCGGAGGGAGAAGACGATCAGGTGGCCGGTGGGTGTGGTGGTGGTCGGGCCGTCGAACAGTTCTCGGTAGGAGCCGGTGACGTACGGGGCGAGCTGAGCGGCCAGTTCCGCGCTCTTTGTCTTCAAGGCAGTGACGAGGTCGCCCAGTAGCGGGGCGGGCCTGTTCCAGGTGTCCGGGTCTCGGGTGATTCCGGCCTGCTGGTAGGTGGCGATGATCGCGGTGTCGAGTGATGCCCGCTGCTGCGGGGTGAGCGGGGTGGCGAGCATGGTGGCGATGAGGGTCTGCAGGAAGAGCGCTCGCCGCGACAGGACGTCGTCGTGGGGTCCGTGGCTGGTAGGCAGGTCGAGCGGGTTCCAGCGGACTCCGGTGGCGCCGAGGCGCAGGTGGGTACCGCCGACGGCCCGAGCCAGGCGGGCGTACTCGTCTTCGGGGTCGACGACGGCGACTTCGACGCCCTGGTAGAGGAGGCGCAGGGCTTCGAGTTTGGTGAAGAAGCTCTTGCCGGCGCCGGATCGGGCCAGGGTGACGGAGTTGTGGTTGTCCTGGGCGAAGCGGTCCCAGACGACGATGCCGGAGCTGGAGGCGCTGAGCCCGTACAGGATGGCGCTGTCGCTGGTGGGGGCGGCGAGGTCGGGCGAGGTGAACGGGAACGCGGCCGCCAGAGCGGTGGTGTCGAACGTACGGGTCAGCTGCACCGAGTCCACTCCGAGGGGCAGGCTGGTTGCCCAGCCCTGCAGGGCCCGGAAGGTGGTCGGCTGGGCATCCAGGAGGAGCGAGGCGGCCAGGGCGTGGACGCGTTCGAGCTCGGCGCTGAGTTCTTCTTCGCTGGAGGCGTACATCGTGAGGTAGAGGCCGACCTTGAACAGTCGCCCGTGGCCTCGGGCGAGGCTGGCGGCCAGCTCGGTGGCGTCGTCGGCGGCGGCTTCGACGGCGAAGTCCTGCAGGCGGCCGTGCTGGGCGTCAGCGCGGCTGGACGATTCCAGCCGGGCGAGCTGGCGGCGCAGCCGCATTGCGGCGACCGCCTGCGGGATCGGCTCGATGTGCACCGACACATCCAGGCGGCCGGGATAGGTGAGCAAGGGTTCCAGCCAGCCCGCACCGACCTCGCGCGGGTAGCCGACCACAGCGAAGGACGCGGCCACTCCTTCCGGGAAGGTCAGAACGCGAGCGCCGACCTGCAGAGCGGCAGGCCTCAGCAGCGTGGCTGCTTCTGCCGTGCTGTCGTGCTGGCCGTGGTGTCGTCTCATCAGCCCTCCTGGCCAGTGGTGGTGATCACGTCGTCGGGGAGGGCCGCCGGCACGGGATGCCAGCCGCCGGGGTCGAGGCATTCGGTGAGAACCCGATACGCCGCTGACGCGTTCAAGACGGCGACGGAGATGCCGAGCGCGGCCAGGGTGCGGGCGCTCTCGTCGGCGCGGCGCAGCACGACGGAGGCTGCGGTGTCACGCTTGGTGGTGCGGCGCCCGCGAGCCGGTCCCGGATCTCGCAGCACGATGAGCACCTGGCGGGCCAGCAGCTCGCGGGAGTCGTTGAGCTGCTGCAGGAACGCCGCATGCTCGGTCGCGCTACGGGCGAGCGCCGGGTGAGGCAGCCGATCGGCGCGTCGCAGGACTGTGCCGATCAGGGCGTCGAGCTCGATCGGGCGGGCCCGTACCAGGATCTGCGCGGGTGCTTCGAGCGAGTTGAGCCAGCGGCCGAACGCGCCCACCAAGCCCGCCTGCTCCGCGGTCGTGCGCAGATGGAAGGAGACGGTGGTGGTCTCCACGAGCACCGCCACCCCGCCGTCCGCCAGTTCCAAAGCGCCATCAGTACGGATGGTGCGAACCGGCAGGCGAAGAGGTGCGGGCAGCTTGCCCCGCAACCGGCACCAGGCGGGCGGCTTGACCACCTCACCGGAGGCAGCGACCAGTCGCTTGGGAGCGCGGGCGAAGCGCAGGGCGGCCAGCGAGAAGCGATCGAGGCTCAGGCCCTCCCGGCGTCCGAGGGCGACCGCCAGGCCGACGGCGAGCAACGGCAGCGCCAGCCCCGCGATGACCACCACGGGTAGCAGGTGATGGAACAGGTAGTAGATGGCGGCGGCAAGGGCTCCGGCGGTAGCGACGATGATGATCTGGCGGGTAGTCAGCCCGTAAGCGATCTTGTCGGACTGGGCGATGTCGGCGGGGATGTGGGCGATCAGCGGCTCGGGCTCGTTCACGGATCTCTCCTTCCGCGTGGCAGGCGGCGGGGTGGCGGATCGAGCCGCAGGTGCAGTTGTCGTTGGCGTCCGGGACGGGTGGGCATGCCGGGCAGCATGGGTTGCACCCACGGCGGGCGGGGGCGGATCCACGGCCCGCTCGGCGCAGATGGCGGGGCTGGTGCAGGTGGCCGTGGCACCCGCGTGACCGGGAATGGCAGCGCCAGCTGGCGACCGCGTGCTCGCGAGGCAGGGGCCGGTGCCGGCGCGGGCGGCAGGTTGAGCGGAAGCGCGAGCTGCTGCGGCCCGCGATTACCGCCCGCTGCGGTGGTGGAGCTCGACGGGGCCTGGGCAGATGCGTTCATCGGCTGGGGTCCTCTCATGCTTGGCGGCCCGCCCCTGGGTCGAGGCCCGCTCGGGCCTCGCCGTCCGGCCCGTCCTGGCCCGGACGGCGGTCGCGAGTGACGTGCGGCTCCGGCGCCTCTGGCGGCGGAACTGGCGGCCTTGCCCTTGCGCAGAGCGGCGCCAGCCAGGCCGAGGGTCTTGTAGACGATCAGGGACTTGATCAGGCGTTGGAGCAGCTGGGGCTGGGCGTGTTGCCAGACGGAGCGGGCGACCCAGCCGGGGATCTTGATCAGGATGAACAGCAGGCCGATCAGTACCAGCGTGTCGATGGCCCGCGTGACGACCGGTTTCACCACCGCCACGACCGGCTGATCGGGCGGGGTGGCGAACGCGTCGGTGGAGTCGGTGAAGTACACCTTGAACGCCAGGATGAGCACCAGCGCCTGCAGCACCTGCATGATCAGGACGCCGGTGAACGCTCGCCACCACAACCGGGCGATGTGCTCGGTTTGCGGCAGCGCGTGGCAGAGCAAGGCGAGTGGCGCCGCGATGATCAGGAACAGCAGCAGGGCGACCCGCAGGATCGCGATGAAGGCCAGGACGAGGCCCATCACGACGGCGAGTCCGATCATCCAGATCAGGAACATCTGCGGGCCTTGGAGCTGGCCGACCGGGTTGGCGAGCTTGTTGGCCAGCAGGTCGCCTGCCCGCTTCCCGTCGACACCGTCGCCGAGCAGCGCGGCGACCAGACCGTTGGCCAGCTCGATGGCGTACTGGCAGAGGGTGATCGAGGTGTTGAGCGCGACGACGGCGACCACCAGGCGCGGGATGATCTCCTGTGCGGTGGTGGAGGTCTGTACGCTGCCGTACGCCATCACGATCAGACCCGCGACCAGTACGAACAGCGCCAGCAGCGCGTTGGCCACCAGCCGCACGTGAGCCGACAGCTCCTGGACCCGCTCCAGCATCGAGGGTGGCGGCGAGGACAGCAGGAGAGTCCCGACCGCCTGGAAGGCCGGCTGGATCGCCTCGGTCACGATCAAGCCGAACCAGCCGTTCAGCGCCCGATTGATCTTGCAGCCGAAATCGAGCCAACCGCACTCGTCTGGAGCAGCCGTTTGATCTGGCGTCGAGGTGGAGGGCGGCGTGGTGGGATGCGGCTGGGGCGGCGGCGTGAGCATCGGACCAGTGAGTGAAGTCGGCGCTGGTGTGGAGGCCGGCCCAGGTGCGGGCGGGGTGGGCTGTGGATTCAAAGATGGCGAGGGCGTCGGCGGCGGAGACGCCCACGTTGGGGAGCTCATCGCGGCCAGCGTGGTGACGATGAGCGCGAGCAGTTGCGCTGTCACGACCACCACGCGACGTGGACTCGCGGCGGGCAGAAGCGGCGACCGGCGGGGCACTGTCAGGCTCCTACGATGCCCTTGAGGATGCTGACCAGCAGCGGCGCCAGAACGGCGATGCCATAGCCGATAGCCGCGTAACGCAGGGTCTTCTTGGCCGCCTCCACCTCACCGGGGTCGCCGCCGGCCAGGATGTAGCGGACCCCGCCCACGGTCAGGAAGAGGGTTGCCAGCGCGACCAGCAGGCCGACGATCACGTTGCGCAGGTTGTCTATCACCTGGTTGAGCGAGCTGGCCTCCTTTGCCTGAGCAGGCCCAGCCCAGGCCGACGCTGTGATTCCGGAGATGCGAGCGGCCTCGGCGAGGTGGGCGAGCGCCAGCTCGAGGAGCGTGCCGAGCGTGGTGCCCGCGACGATGACGACGCCGATGAGAAGGACCTTGCGAGGGGTGAAGCGGGAACGTGGTACCACTGCTACCTCCCGGTATGGCGTTGAGGATGCGTGCGATGGGTGGGACAGGCAGCGCGGAGGCCCGGTCCCGGCCAGGGCCGGGTGGGCGTCCTCCTTCTGCGTGGGGCGGTTGGCGGGTCCGGTGGTGACAGGAACCGGGTGGCCTGGTGCGGCCTGGCCGGACCGGTGCCGTCCGCGCTGCCTTTCACCTGTTAAAAGACCGGGTTCAAGTGCCGAGATCGGACATCGAGGCCTGTGGAATTTGCCGGATCATGACCTTGAGCGGTGGGGCGTGGCGCTGGCCGTCATGCCGCCAAGCTCGGCGGTGCCGGATAGCTCGCCGCTGATCAGGGCTTGGCGGAGGCGTGCTTCGGCACGCTGCCGGCGTTTGAGCTCCGCGCAGTAGAGCAAGCCTCGAGCTCGGCAATAGTCGGCCAGCGATGTGTGGTCCAGCCGGGTCATCCCGATCAGCTCCGCTGCCTCCGCCGTGATGATGCCGGCCTCGACCGCGCGGGCCAGCAGCAGATCGGCGTGACCGGACGGATAGCGCAACGCCAGCCGCTCATCGCTCATCTCGGGCTCGGAGAGCAGCTCGGGCTGATTGACGGCGTGGGCCCGCAGGACGCCGAACTGGGTCAGCCGCGACAGCCGCAGCAGCGGGTGGGACCAGGACAGCTCCACCCGATGCAGCGCCTCCATGAAGCAGGCCAGCATCTCGGCCTCCAAGTCCTCATGCTCGGCGTTGACCATCTCGTTCAGGGGCTTGAGCAGGCGGCGCAGCATCGGCGCCGCCAGCGCGACGGCGGCGACCATCCAGGCGCCTCGGTGGGCACGGGCCTGCTCGATCAGGTGCCGCCAGACCCCGTCCCTTGTGGTCCGATCGCAGCTGGGGTGCAGCAGGATGGTTCGCAGCTCGTCCAAGGGGATGGGGCGAGCGGGTAGGACGAGCCCGAGCGCGGCCCCGTCGACCGCCAGCGGCTGCGGTCCTTGCATGAGCAGCGCGAATGAATGCTCGGCCTGGTTCAGCGGACGCCTTCGGATCGAGGCGGTGGAAGAGGTGCCCGAGGAGGAAGCCTCGTCGCTGTTCGCGGTGGCGGCTGTGGTCTGGAATCGGGCGTGGAACATGGCAGCTCCCGAAAGAGTGAGCGGGTTCGGATGCTGCTCATGGCGCCAGAGGCCGCGTACAGAAACGGGACGACTTCCGGACGGACTTCGGCTCAGATAAAGATCATCCAAAGCTCGAAGGTGCGTAGGAATTGTTGCCTGACCTGTGCAAACGCCTCTCGGTGCATCGTTGAGGGAGCGGAGAGGGACGAGGGTCGGGCACCGTCCGCTCCGAGTCCGGAAACGCGCCCACCTGCGTAAACGGCGAGGACCAGGATCGGACACTTATAGATATGGCAAAGGGAGCCGGACGGTGGACCGGCCGCCGCTCAACTGCGAGGTTGCTGCCCCTTACGCACCTTTTCTGAAGGGCAATGGCGGCAGGGTGACCGATGAAACGATGGTGCGCTGGGAAGGCACCGGTCCATCAGGTTGTCTGCTGGCCCTCGGCGTCCTGCCGTTCGGCGTCTTACTTACGTTCGCGCTGAATCTCTTCTTCTCGGTGCCGTGGTTCCCTCACGGCCTGAACGCCCTCGGCTCGATGCTCGCTCTGGGCGTTGTGCCGTGGCCGGTGAACGAGCGGTACGAGGTTACGGTGGCGGAGTTCATACGGCACCAGATCCGTCTGGTCAGCAGGGCCGCCGTTCCTACGGTGGAGGCGGCGGACTCGATCGTGGCGCATTCGGCCTCCATCAATGATGGCTACACGCGGACATCGCTGCAGGTGGCCTGGTACGGCGGGAAGGAGGATCGCCGACGGCTTTCACGCTGCCACGCTCGCCCCATCGCTCAGGCGACTCCTCCCGCCAAGCGTCGAGGTCCGGCACGTGTGGGAGGAGCTGGAGTACCTGCTGTGAAGAACGCCCGAGGGGCGTTCAGCCCGCATCTTTCACGCTGTCACGGGCCATCAGTGCCAGCCGATGCGGATAGGGGTACGGCATCGACCGTACTTGGTCCCCTCGCACAACTTGAAGACGTTGATCCGGCTGAAGAAGGTGGAGTCGGTCCCACAGCCCCATCGGGCGCCGTTGGAGTCGACCACCGTCCAGGTCTGCAGGTAGGAGGTCTTATACACGGCTCGTACGGCTCGACCGTCATTGCTCAGGTCGCAGACCTCGATGTGCTTGCGGTCGGCTGAGATGGTGACCGATCCCCAGCCAGCGTCGTCGTACCAGCCGCCCGCCGAGTCAGCTGAGGCTGAGGAGGCGCAGAGCACGGTGGCGAGGGTGATGGCCAGTGCGCGGCGAACGTACATAGGGCGTCCGTTCCGTTGAGGCGAATTAGAACGGAGCCACTGTGATCCCATCGCGCGCCTGAATCTCGCGGGTCAGAGCCCGTGACGACATGGCTTGATCAACATTTGGTTGGCCCACGAGGCAGCGACGCAGCGAGGGCGCGCGAAGCACTCCGAGCCGGACCCGAGCGTGCATCACTGCTCGCCCCGGCCGTGATCTCTCCGTCCCTTCTCCAGAACAACGGGGCACGTACGGCGGTCGATGACTGTCCGGTCTTTGTCCCGAACGTGTCCAGCAGCGCTGTGACCTGCGAAAACTCGGTGGTAGAAGTTGCCTCGGAGACGGTGGCGGGGAGACCGCGTGCTCGAACGGATACTGCTGTGCCCTTTCCGAATCGAGCCTGTTCAGGACTGGGCATACGTGTCATAGAACCGGGTGCCGCCCAGTGCCCGACTGAATCTTTGCCTGCCCTCATGTCTCAACTCGGCCCTCGGCGCCGGTATTTAGATAGGTGACAGGAACCAGGTGGTCCGGTGACGGGCCACACCATCGTGACACCACCCGTACACGCTGACTGCTCCGCCGCCACCACTGACTTCGTCGCTCCTCGTCGAACCGTTCGCGACGTTCACCAGAAGCATCTGCCGTTGAGCGTCTGGTTGGCTGCCGCCGATGCCGAGACCATTTCCGCCTGCCGAAGTGGCTGCTGCGTCCCGGTGAGCCAGGCCCTGGCCCGCCATCTCGTCACAGTCTGTACCCGGCTCGGCGATCTCGTGATCAACATGGACGCCGCCGACCACAACCTCATCTCCACCGCACTTGCACTCGGCTGCCGGGCCACCGCCACCGTCGCCAGCCCACGCCTTGCTGGCGAAATCGGCAAGCGGCTGGCCACGACCCACTCCGACGCCCGTCTGGAGATGGCCGACCTACGCGTCGTCCACCCCGAATCCCTGCACTCGGCCGTCAGGGACTTGGCCGGAGCCGCAGCCTTGGTGGTGTTCACCCACACCTGTCCAGGCCAGCATTGGGGGCAGCAGCTCATGACGGCCCGGCTGGTTGACGGGTCCGAGCGGACTGCGGTCGATCCAGCTGGATTGGCGGCGCTGCTGAAGCCGGGTGGTCACCTTGTGGTTGTGACCGGCCTACACCACGGCGAGCACGAGCTCGTCGACCCGGTCCCAAGCTTGATCGCAGGCGTGAAGCGTTCGGGGCTGGCGTACATGCAGCACATCGTGGCCCTACGGACGCCCGCCCGCGGCGGACACCTCGAACAGCCTCTGGGATGGGGCCCGCAAACGACTGGCACTGCGGGGACAGGGCGGCCGGCCAGTGCTCGCGTGCACAGCGACGTACTCATCTTCACCAAACCTCGCACCGGTCGAGGAGCGCCGCTATCCGTAGTCGAGCCGCCCCGAAGGACCGACCACCAGCAGACGGATGGTCAGGTGCTGGGGGAGCGATCTTGGCTGGAAGGAGAGCTGTCATGACGCCGATCACGTCGGTGTGGGCGACGGGCCAGCAGCAGTCGCGTACTCAGAGACGAGACCGGTACCTGCCGGAGTCGATGAAGCACCCGGGCAAGATGCTGCCCTCGATCGCAGCCCAGGTGATCGACACCTACACCCAGCCGGGTGAGCTGGTTATCGATCCGATGTGCGGGATCGGCACCACTCTGGTCGAAGCCGTCCACCTGGGCCGGCACGCGGCCGGAATGGAATACGAGGAGGGTTGGGCGAAGCTCGCCGTGGCCAACCTCGCTCACGCCCGCCGCCAGGGCGCCACCGGGTTCGGCACGGTGATTGCCGGAGACGCGCGAGGCATCGCCCGGCTACTGCCGGACCTGGTCGGCCAGGCGGCGCTGGTGCTGACCTCGCCGCCATACGGGTCGGCCACGCACGGCCACATCCGCGCCACCCGCGACAGCGGTGAGCCAGGTATCCGGAAATGGAATCAGCGCTACTCCCGGGACAGGGCCAACCTCGCGCACCAGGGTCTCCCAGTGCTACTGGATGGGTTCGCCCAGATCCTGTCCGGGTGCGGTGAGCTCCTACGGCCCGGCGGCGTCGTTGCGGTGACGGTGCGTCCGTACCGGCACCGCGGGGAACTGGTCGACCTCCCTGGCCACGTGCAGCAGGTGGCGCAGCGCGCTGGGCTGGTATTCGCTGATCGGATCGTGTGCCTGCTGTGCGGGCTGGGCCACGGCAAGCTGCTGAACAGGGCGTCGTTCTTCCAGTTGTACGAGGCACGCAAGGGCCGGGCTCGCGGCCTGCCGATCCACGCCACCGCGCACGAGGACCTGCTTGTCTTCACCAAGCCTCACCCGCTCGACAAGACCGCTTCGACCGTCCAGAGAGCTGCATGATCCAACTGAGGGGCCCTCACACGGCGTGCCGTCAGCGTCTAAATGCTGACGGCAGGGTGCGGATGGCGCGGCTGGTGGGCAGCCGCCAGACCGCGACCGGCCAACCACAAACCTGTGCCTCGCTCTCGTACCCGACCATTTCAGGGGATGGCGCAAGCGTCCTTGCACCATCAATCGGGGCGATTCAGCTTGGGCGAGCCGTAGGGCGCAGCTTCCCATGCCACGTTCGCCGTCACGCCACCGGACTTGAAGACCCGGTCGGAGGCGGTGATTCATATCCCTGCCCCTGACGGTCTGGGACACCCGCTATGCGGGTGGTCGCCCCAGGGACACGGCGAAGCGCCAAGCCTTGCAGCCCGGCTGGCTGCTGGACGCGCCTCCGCGGACCGTCATCCAGTTCGTCCTGGTCAACGGAGCAGGCGGGTGACCTGCTCATTGGCCAACAAGAAGAAGCGATCAAGGAGGTCGTGAACTATCCGAGCCTGCGCCGACTCGCCCGCATCGAAGTCGACGCCCGCAATAGCGCCCTCGCCTGGCCACATCCGCCAAGATCCGCCAGGTCGAGGGCCATCCCACACCAGACCACTGGAGAGGACGTATCCCATCTTGCACGAGCGTGTCCATTCCGGCGCCAAGACGAGAATGACCGACTGGCTCGACGACCCGGACAACGATCGCTGGGCCATCGCAGTCGGCGGCTCTCACTGCCCGCACTGGGCCTGGCCAACGTCATGCTGTCGGGCCACAGCGGGAAGCCGTCCGACCGTGACCTGTCTGCTGAACGCGGGCGGTGGTCGATGACCAAGCAAGACGAGTTGCTGACTATCCCTCAAGTTCTCGACGAGCTGGGCGGCGTCTCACGCCGCACCTTCTACCGCTGGCGCCAGCTTGGCCGCGCGCCGGTCTGCATCCAACTACCCAACCTCGAACTGCGCATCTGGCGGAGCGATCTCATGGCCTGGCTCGACTCCCGGCGGGAGGCCGCGTGAACACCACGTACGACGTGAAGCTCAGCGGAGTTCAGCACCGCACCGACCGAGACACTCCCACGTTCGTCGCCCGGTGGCGCGTCGCAGGCAAGGCCAAGTCCAAGAGCTTCCGGACCAAGGGTCTTGCCAACGCCTTCATGTCCGACCTACGGCAGGCAACCAAGGTAGGGGAGGAGTTCGACATCGCAACCGGGCTGCCATCGTCAATGCTCGCGCCGCAGTCCTCCGGCCCGACATTCCTGGAGTTCGCACAGGCGTACATCCTCAGCCGCTGGAACAGCCTGGCAGCTCGAACCCGAGAGACGGAAGCTTACGCACTCCTCTCGCTGATCCCTGCTCTGGTGAGCGACGCGCCGCGCCGTCCCACGGCCGAGACCCTGCGAGAGGTCCTCCGGAGCCATACTCTCCTTCCGGAGAAAAGACGAGCCAGCCTGACCACAACCCAAGCTGCGGCCTTGGGCTGGCTGGAACGGGCGTCCATTCCGCTGTCCGCGTTGAAGGAGCCGCACATCCTTCGTACGGCGCTCGACGCCATCTCGGTCACCTTCGCTGGTACTGCAGCCGGCGCAAACACGGTGCGCCGCAAGCGAGCCGTCCTCCACCACCTGCTCGAGCATGCGGTGGAGCAGAAGGTGTTCGACAGCAACCCGCTGGACGGCATCAAATGGACCGCACCCAAAGCCGTCACAGTCATCGACCCGCGAACGGTGGTCAACCCCGCCCAGGCCCGACAACTCCTCGATGCCGTCCCCAAGGTCGGACGCAACCGAGGCACACGCCTCAAGGCGCTCTTCGCCTGCATCTACTACGCCGCACTCCGGCCCGAGGAGGCGGCGGACCTGCGGCAGAGGAACTGCACCTTGCCCGAATCCGGCTGGGGCCTGATCGTCTTGGAAAAGGCGCGGCCCCAGGGCACGAAACGCTGGACCAACTCAGGCGAAACCCACGAATCGCGAAACCTCAAGCATCGAGCAGACAAGGAGACGCGAGAGATCCCCATCCCGCCCATCCTGGTCGCCATCCTGCGCGAGCACATCGCCGAGTACGGCACGGCAAAGGACGGCAGAATCTTCCACACGGGCAAGGGTGGCACCTACTCCAGCTCGGCACACTCCTACGTCTGGCAGGAGGCCCGAAAACTCGTCCTCACTCCTGAGCAGATCAGCTCCTCCCTGGCAGGTCGGCCCTACGACCTCCGCCACGCGGCCGTCTCTCTATGGCTGAACGCGGGGGTACCTGCCGTCGAGGTCGCAAAGCGCGCCGGCCACAGCGTAGAGGTCCTGCTACGGGTGTACGCCAAGTGCATTGATGGCCAGCAAGAGCACATCAACTCAAAGATCGCCAATGTGCTGACCGACTAACTCACTGAAGCGACTGCGGCCCCAGCCAAGCTGGGGCCGCAGTCGTGTTCGGCGTAGATCGCTGTGGAGCTGTTCGCGGTTGGAGCGTGGCCGTCGACTGATGCTTCCTGGTTGGCCGTCACGTCCTTCCGCTGGCATACGCGGCAAGCTATGCCGAAAGGGTTGATCAATGCTGGTGTGGCTGGTTTTGCCCTACCCTGAGGGCGCTGCCAACAGGCGGGAGGCGATCATGAGCATGACGCCGCCGGGTACCGGCCCACTCTCCCCTGACTACAGCGGGCTCGATCCCGAGCTCATGGAGAGGTTCATCACCACGTTCAAGAGCGGTGGAGATCGGGTCGGCGAGGAGGCCGGGGCGCTGCGTCGCATTTTGGAGCAGGCGAGGCTGCCGACGGCGGATTTGCAGCCGCTGGCCGCCACGTTGATGTGGCTGGATGTGAAGTTGCCGGAGCTGCGCCGCCGTGCCCAGGCCGCCAGGGCGGCCAACGCCATCACTCCTTGGCGGACCGGCTTGCTGCCGTTCGACGAAAGCCGGCTCATGTCCCAGAGCGAGGCCAGAAAGAAGGGGACGGAGTTGGCCGAGCGGTTCACGGACGCGAAATCGGGTGCCGGACCGCTGATGAATCGGCCCCACGACGATGAACTAGGCGCGCTCATCGCCGAACTGGACGCCCATCGCCATGACCCCGATTTCACCGCGGCCTTCTTCGCCGGGCTGGGTGTCGACGGCACGCTCGCCATTGCCGGCAAGCTGCGGCAGGGTATGCGGGACCCGGAGAAGGCGATCGATGTGGTGAGCCGCGCCTTCAGTACCGCGGTGCGGGGCGGGGATGTTGTCTCGCGCAGTTACAGTGAGCGATCGGCTGTGTTCACGGGTACGGATGTGCCGGGTTTCGCCAAGCTCAAGGACGAGCTCGCGCGAGGGCCCAGCTTGCCCGGCGATAGCTCCATGGGTTGGCTGCTGCGGGCGGGCGATTTTCCGCCCGAGTGGCTCGCCAAGGTGGTCAAGGCGCATGTGCTGACACCGGACAGCCGGCTCCAAGGCAAGGAGATGGCGGGCTATCTGGCCGCGCTAGGCAAGAACCCCGCCGCCGCCCGGCTGGCCATGGCCGCGGTGCGCAAGGACGGCGTGTCGCTGTCGGCGCTGCTGCGCGACCTCACGTGGCGGACCCGCCGAGAGGTGTCCTCGGGGTCTGAGGCAGCGGATGCCTTCGGGCGGATGCTCGCGGCAGCGGCCGGGGCCTACGACGAGAAGGACGGGGCGCACTCGTCCGAATCGGCGAAGTTCGCCTTCGACCTCATGCGGGCGCTGCCCGACCTCGCCAACCCCACCCCCGCTCAACGGCAGCAGAGCATCGAGCCCTTGGACCTCGACGACGCGACCAGGAAGCACCTGGCGGAGATCGCCGGCGTGTACGCAACGGAGATCACCGAGGGCGCGAACCTTGGCGACGCGAACCGCACGCAGGGCAGCGCCTTCGGTCCGGTGAAGACGGTCGTGTCGGGGCTGAACCCCGGTTTCCGGTTGTCACCCGAGGACACGTACGCATTCGTCAAGCTGTTCGCCACCTCCCCGGCCACCATCACGCCGTTCGAGGAGGGCATGGGCAAGCTGACCGATCGACTCATGGCAGCGGCGGCCCAGGCGGACGGCGGACGGGGTATTGAGCACCTGGAACGGGCGATGAAAGCGCTCGGGTACACGGCAGGCATGCAGTTCGCCGCGGAACGAGCGGTGCAGGGTCTGCTCGACGAACGGGACAAGGAGTTCCGTGAACAGCAGCTCGCCAAGCTCGGGTTCTTCATCAACGTGGCGGGCGTGCCCGTGGCGTTGCAGGGACAGCCACTCTGGATCGCGGCAACCACAATTGCGGGATCCGTGCTCAACGACCTGACCGAGGTCGACAAGACGCGACTGGACGTCCTCGATGACAAGACCAGGCTGGCCGCGCTGGCGAGAGGCAGGTGGCTGGTCGATGTGTTGACGGCTGGAGGGTTCAAACCTCAAGTGTCGGCGGCAGACGAACGGTTCAACTCGCCGCCGATCGTCGATGAGAATGGACGACTGCTGCCGTTCGAGAAGATCGCGCAGAGCAAGGAAGCTCTCCGCAACCTCAACAACTGGCTGATCGCCAACGGGTCCGGCCTGACAGACAAGAGCCGCATCGGCGAGGCGACGAAGCAGTTGGACGTGATGTTCCGCGGGGCCAAGGACGCGGCGGAGGACGAGTGGAAGCGATTTGATGAACTCAGCCGGGCGGCAGGCAGTCCGTCTCGCCGCGGATGACCATGACATGCTCGGCCGGTGACGACAGCACGATATGGGTCTTGAACTCCTTGCTAACAAGATCTTGCATTGTGGGTTGTCCGGGCGCATTCAGCTCGTATTCGGCGACAAGATCGAGGGCGCCGACCATGACCAGGAGCATCGAGTTCGGATCTCCTGATCCGATGTCATTTTCTGCTGAGGCAGCGTAGGTACGTTTGACCTTGCCTTCACCGCAGGGAACGTCTCTGCCCCCCGCATCGGTGATCTCGATGTTCTTGGCCTGAGCGCCCTCGAGGGTCCGAGTGATGTGCTCCTTGAGCGTTGCACCAGCTTCGGCGGCCGTCGGCACTTTCGGATCGTCCGACCCCCCGCATCCGGCCAGCATGAAAAGCACGACCAAGGACACCGAAACTACGCGCCATACCGGAATTATCATCGATTTGCCTCCGAAGGCAGGCCAGTATCCGGACAAGTCTCATAATGGTCGATAGGTCATTGCAACCCATTCAACCAATTCCTTAGGAAACCGATGGCTCCGGTACCCAATCCGCGCCATGCGGAGCTACAGCAGCTCATCGCCCAGGCCAGGGCACACGTGGACCGGCTGGAGGCGGCGCTCGACCCCGTCTGTGAGCAGTTTGCGGGCCAGGCCATCTGGGCCGGTCGCACTGCCCAAGGCTTCGCCAGGGAGCTGACCGGGCATCGCACTCGCGTGCGAGCGGTGGCCCAGGCGGTTCTCACGACACTCGAAGAGGAGTTGCGCCGCACACCATCAGAAGTGTCGCCAGATCAGTTCAAGAGCCCATAGCGCTCTCGTTCGATGGGTCACGTCTCGTCGGAGGGTGTAGATCCGGTCAATCCCCTGAAAGCGTGGAGACGATCTATGCCACAGCGGTCCTCAGCGGGGGCGATCAGGCTTTGGTTTCGTTCATGAGAAGCGACCGTGAACGTTCGCCGTTTTTCGACCGCACCGAGGGGCGTGCGTCGGTGTTCGTGAGAACCGACAGCAGTCATCCGCTTGGGGCCACGGGCATCGACGAGAAGCAGGACGTTGGCAGAGGTCAGCGGAGTCCGCTCGCGTAACCGTTGGGCGCGGTCAGAACGGGCGAACATCAACCTCGCGACGACCACCTGGCGAGCCGATGGGAAGCCTCGTGAGCAGTACCCTGTTCCAGCCAGGTTCTCGAGAAGGCGCCGGTCAAAGGCCCTGAGCCAAACCGTCGGGTGTGGCTGCCAGAGCGACACGCATCTCCGTGGGATGCTGGAATCGGTCGTCGGGATTGGTGGCCAATGCTTTGAGGATGATGCCTCGCATGTACGCCATGTCGGCCAGTGGTGTCATGTCCCCCTTCCCCTGCAAAATGGCGGTCATGATGCCTTGGATGCCTTCCTCGCGAGGGTAGGGCGAGTGTCCTGTCAGGGCGAAATAGAGAACGAGCCCGAGCGCGTAGATGTCGGTTCTGATGTCCGTCCGGCCGCCCTCAATGCTCTCAGGTGCCATGTAGGCAGGTGTGCCGACGATGCCGCCGGTCACCGTGATGTCAGCGAGGTCGGCTCGTTTGGCGAGACCAAAATCGATCAGTACAGCGCCGCGATCGGGCGCCATCATGACGTTGTGAGGCTTCAGGTCGATGCGGCTGACCTGCTGAGCTTCCAAATATTCCAGTGCTTCGGCGATCTGATGTCCGAGAAGTACGGTGGCCGCGAGACCCAAAGGACCCTTCTCGTTCACCGTCTGCTGCAGCGTTAATCCTGGCACCAATTGCATGGCGATAAAGGTTTTTTCTTCGTCCTCGATTACGCCGAACATGCGTACGACACGCGGATGTCGAAGCTCGCGGAGGATCCTCACTTCTCTGCGAAAACGTTGCTGGAGTTCAGGACCTCCGCCGCTCCGTAGCTCTTTGACCGCTACCTCCCGCTGCGCCACCAGATCGCGAGCTCGATAAACCATACTCATCCCGCCCGCACCTATGGCCTCGACCAGTTCATAACGGCTGGCGACGGTGCGCAGTACGGATTCCAGGTCACGCTCCGATGGTGGATCAGTGGGCATGGCAGCCGGCACCGACTCCGACGCAGTGGTCTCTCGGGAGGGCAAGGGCAGACGGAGCGACACGTCCAGCGCCGCTCGCTCGCTTGCGTTCCCCCAGACGATCCCTAGAAGTCGACGTTTCACATCATCAGCGAGCTTGTACCACACGAGTGCGCCGTCTTGACTATCGCTCACGATACGTGTTGCGTCAGGCCGATCCGGGTCCCGGACGACCGTCAGGAAGTCGTGCTTGGTCAGGTGACGCAGCAACTGCTCAACGTCCGGCTGCGCGAGCCGTAGCAGGGGATCGAGTTCGGGCTTCTCGGCCGATCCACAGACGTGGGCGACGGTGAACGGGTCACCCTGTCGGCGCAGGATCCAATCGATGACAAAGTATCCGGCCATGCGCCAGCGGTCATCGTCAATATCTTCCCGGAAGAGCCGATCTGAACGGCCGTGCTGGAAGTAGGACTCGAGCAGTTCCTCAACCTGCGCGTAGAAGGTAATCCGGGCCCTGTCATGCTTGCCGACGACGAGGAAGGGGTGGTCGTCCTCCCAGTGGACAAACTCGCCGAACTCTTGCAGCAACCGCCGTGGGATGCCACGGGCTTTGAATCGCAGATACCGGACGACTTCTTCGGCATCCGCGCCCGCGTCTTCGGCGAGCACCGCCCTGAGGAGCAGGTCCGGCGCGTCCCAGCTGCACGGTACGTAGCGCTGCCAGGCGAAGATGCTCTCGTAAACGCTGTTGCCCCGGCTGGCGTCAAGGACGGCGTGATCGTGCAGGTCTGGGCCGGCTGCCAGCAGGAAGTGCGCGCCACGCATGGTGAGCGTGTTCTTCAGATTGCCCAGCAGTCGTTCAACCTCCGCAAGCCCGGACGGCTCCGAGGTCAGCTTGTCAACCTCGTCCAGAACGACGATGAGATGAACGCGGGGCTTGGCTCTGCGCCACCACCTACGCCGGCCCGGCTCGGCCCTGGAGAGGAGGTCGATGATCCGCCCGAGGTCGTGCTCAACGTCGCTGTCCGAATAGGTGAGATAGGACGCCTCTACGGCCAGGGACCGCGTCCGCTTGGACGTCAGGCCCGCACTGGGCGCCAGCCATCCGGCGGGACCGGTCAATTTGGAGGCGCCCGGACCCATGCCGATGGTCAGGGAAGTACCGCGCTCCTTCGCGTCGGAGCGTGTCTGCTTCAGTCCTAACGACGTTCGGATGTGAGCCAGCATGACCGCTCGCCGTGTGGTCTCGTCCAGCCGTTTGAGCACGCGGCGGTCCTGCAGTGTCTCGTAGAGCCGGCGCACAAGAGCGAAGAGCAACTGATCAGGGGTCATGGGGCGGGCCACGTTGATCGTGATCGGCACCACGATCTCGTTCGTGGCTGCCTCGGCGGCGATCCCCTCGACTGCGCGCGTTATCACCGTGCTCTTGCCGACACCTCGGAAACCTGTGATGAGGAAGGTGCCTCCTCGCGAATAGCGCAGCCGGTGCATCAGTTCGCCGATGAGCTGTGTGTTGCCGAGGAGCGGGATGACATCCTCGTCACCCCTCAGCGGTTCGTGCACGTACCGGAAGGACGGCTTGAGCGGCAGCTTAAGCATCAGGCTCCGACCTCGATGGGGTTGATCATGATATTACCGGCGGAGGAGGGCTTGCCAGGGAGGCGTACTGCCGTGACGTGCCGGCCGCCGGTTGAGCGGCCCGATCACACCGGACGTGCCCAGGCGGCTCGCCCTCCGCCACCGGGGGTCCGAGCAGCTTGTCGATGTAGCGGTGGCTCACGATGCATGCAACGACCCCTGCCCGAGCCCGAATGGCCACCGGCACGGCTTCCTCGAGGGAAGGGCGGAGGGCTTGCCCATATAGCGGTCGGCGGCCACGGCGGCAGCCTTGGGACCGGCGTCGCTGAACGGCATCTCTGGGGACGCCTTCATGCAAGGTGCGGGCTGGCTCATTCGGCATTGGTGTCGAGCCTTGTGAAACGGGGTGACGCTCGAGTTCTGCGCACGTATTTGGCACGATCGGCGGGATATGTTCGCCCCGCGCCGGACGATCGGAGCGGGTTGCCGAGAACCCTGATGGCCCAAAAATGCGGCCTGACCTGGGAATATGCTGCAAAGATCATCCCGCGTATGTCCCCTGATCATGGTCTTACGGCTGCATCCGGGCGCCGTCGGCTGCCTATCAAGGTCCACAAAGCAAAAGACCTGCGGCTGAGAAACCGCAGGTCAGGGACTGAAATGCCTGTTCAGGTAAGTGCCCCCGGCAGGATTCGAACCTGCGGCACCCGCTTTAGGAGAGCTCGAGCTGTTTCGAGTCCAACATGTCTACTTATGGGCTATATGCGGTTTCTGCTCGACGTGTCTTGGCGCGTCGACAAGGACCTCTCATCGTCCGCCGCTTGATGGGTGTTTGGCCTGGTCAAGGTGGCATTCGCGGCGGGAGCCTTCCAAGGTGTTCCCGCTCTCCAGGTGCGAGTGCCGATACTGTCAGATCAGGCGGGCGATATTGGCGATGGTCAGGCGGTGCAAACTCAGCCGGCCGCTCATGGTTCCGATTCACGCGACGTGGCAGGCGGATCCGTCCTCGCGTTCGCGACGCTTCAAGCCGTCGCAAGCTGGCTAAGGAGCCTTGCGACGTCGCTCCACTTGGCCACGGCATCAGGCGCGGGAAAGAACGGATACGCCGATGTCAGTGGCTTGTTCGTCAGTGTGCGTAGGGTCGCGAGGCAGGCGTCCGCCAGGTCATCGCGTCCCCGTCCACGAAGCGGGTCAAGGTTGATGCACAGGGCCCGATTCTTCGGGTAGAGCTGCGCGATGCGCAGGTCGTTCCGACCGGAGACGATGACGCCTGCGGTGGTGTGGGCCAGCATCAGCCCTTCCTTGTCGGCCCACTGCTCGAGCAGGGTCCACAGGGTGCGGACGTCTTCGTCTGCCTTGTCGCGAAGTTCGCTCAGGCTCGGCCGTACGACGGCGGACTTGGCGGAGGCGGCCGCGGTGCGTCCGTACACGGCCGGGACGAGGGTCCGCCATCCGTGATTTTCCGCGACGTACTGCTTGACCTCTACCGCGAGAACCTCTGCCGGGTTCATCTGCTCGTTGAGGAACTCCACGATGCGGCGGAGATCGTCGGGGATGGCGTCGGCGACGAAGACCATTCGGATCCTGCCTGCTCGCAGGTTGTCGCCTACCTTGGCGAAGAAGGTCTCCACGGTGACCGTGTCGTCCTCGCAGAGCTGAGCGACCATCTCTTGGGGATCGCGGCCGGACTCGCGCTGCGTCTGCTCGAACAGTGCCTGAAGGTTGAGTACGGGCCAGTAGAGGACGCCGTTGGCGGCGTAGTCGAGCATCTGGCCGACGACCTCGCGGCGGATGCGGCTGTCGCTGGCGCGCTTGACCTCGACCAGGGTGGGGATGCCGTCCTGGTCGACGAAGAGGTGATCGAGGCTCCAGCGTCCGCCGCCTCCGTCGCGGTCGGGGACGCCTGCCTCCCGGCGGACCAGCAGCCAGCGGCGGGGATCGCCGGGCGTCATCTGCCCGCCCGCAAGAAGATCCGGGTGAGTGGCCAATAATTCCTGGAGCACCTCTTCGGCCTCGTACGGCGCCAGACGCATCGCGAGGAGGCGACCGGACTCGTCGATGTGGAACATTCCGTCGCTGTTCATGGCCATCCTCCAGCCAATCGGTCCATCGCCCCGCGCGTATGGGATGTCAGTGGAAAGCCTGAGCTTCGGGGCATCGCTCGTGGCGTTCTCAGCGGTTTGGGTAGGCCGGGGACTCGGGTGGTAGCACGAGGGTCGAAAGATCGCGGGCGAGCACGTCGAAGTAGGGCTGCGTCGACCACGAGGCCCGATCGCCGATCACGTAGAGGCGCCGTTTGGCGCGGCTGACCGCCACGTTCAGCAGGTTCGGCCGCTTGGCCGCCCAGGCCCTGGCGCCTGGCCGTTGCGGATCGCCGCCCAGGACGAGGATGACCACCTTGGCCTCTTTGCCCTGGGCTGTGTGCACGGTCCACGCCTCCACACCTCGGAACCGCTGCACGACCGGCCGCATCCCGCGCACTACATCACGGAACGGGCTGAGCACGAAGACATCCTCCGGCGAAACCCTGTCACGCGCCAGGCGAGCCAGGATGCGCTCCAGCGCGGCTCCTTCCTCAGGGATCCAGTGCCCGCTGGAGCCTGTTCCGGCCACGTCGATCCACACACTGCCCGGCAGCTCGATCGGCGGTTGGGCGGTTTTGCCGTAGACCATGAGCCCGTCGTAGGCGATGGTGTTGGAGATGCCGAACATGGGCTCGTCGCAGCGCCGGTGGACGCGCAGCGGGGCTCCGACCCAGACGGGAGAGTCCTGCCCGGGCAGGTACGTGCCGTACGCGTTCGTATGATCGGCCAGCTGCTGAACCGAGGTGCGTCCTGGCAGCCAGTGCTCCTCCTGGACGCCGAACGTACGCCGTAGTGCCTGCTGGGCGGCGAACGGCAGCGTCACCACCGGCTCCAGTTGTAGAGGATCCCCTACGGTCACCACCCGTCGGGACCGCCAGATCGCGCCGGCCGCGAGCTGCGGTGCGGCTTGGCCGGCCTCGTCGATGAACAACCAGCCCAGTGCCTCCTGGGTGAGGTGTGAGAACACGCGATCGAAGGAGGCGAAGGTGGTGGAGACGACCGGGATCAGGAAGAACAGGCTCTGCCACGCTGCTCGTACGGCCTCCTCCGGCACGCCGGCCGGCACTTCCCCCGTGACGACGTCCATCGCGGCCTGCAGGCTTCTGCGCATCCGCGTCGCCTCGGTCTGAAGGAACGCCTGGTGCAGGCGGAGGGCCTCTACGAACAGGTCGGTGCGTGCGTGGTTCCAGGCCTCGTCGGTCCACAGCGTTTGACTTTCCCGGTGTTCCTCGTCGGTCCACCAGCGCTCCTCCGGGAAGAACCGCCCGAGCCGCTCTTGCTGGACGGCCAGCCGGGACTGGAGCTCGGCCAGTCGGTGTCGGGCGGCGTGGAGCTCGGCGCGCCGGGAATCGAGCTCATGAGAGATCTGCGCGGCGGTCTGGCGAATTCCTGCCAGCCGCGCGGTCGCGGTGCCGAGTGCGTGGTCAGCACTCTGAACGTCACCTGCCAGAGCTCGATCCTGCGCATGCCACTCCCGGGAGGCCTTTCCGAGCGTGAAGAGCGCGGTGACCAGGCCGGGCTGGAACTGTTGATGCTCCTGGCGGCTGCGCTTGCGTACGGTGACCTCATGCCGTGCCGACTCCTCGAGACGCTTGGCCTCATCGAAGTCGTTGCGCAGGGCGGTGAGGCGATGTTCTGCAGCGATGATCTGCTCGGTCGCCCGTGCGATGATGCGCTGCTGTACAGGCACGTCTCGCAAGCCGTCGTGGGCGGTGGCCCGCTCGCGCTGGAGAGCCTGGACGCGTTCGTAGGCGAGGGTGAACGACTCGACGGCCGTCGCCCATATGTTCGTCACGGTGTTCTGCCAGGCTTCGAAGCTCACCCGCAGGCCGGGTTCGTCGGCGGTGCCGTACCAGGCTTTCCTGACGAACTCCATGCGGTAGGACTTCCTGCCCAGCTTGGCGGCTACCAGGCCCCATGCGGGCTCGCCGAGCACCCGGCTTGCCACGTCGTCGAAATACGTGGCCTCTCCTCGCCAGAGCGCGTCGATCGCTTTCTCTCCGGGGATCTCGGTCGTGACGTTCTCCACAGCCCCGTTGTTGGCCGAGGTGACCACCATCTCGAAGCCGGTGAGCTCTTCGCGCCACAGACTCACCACACGCCGGAAGTCACCCGTCTGCCACCGCATCTCTCCGGTGAACGCGGCCTCGGTGCTGGGCAGCCTGGACAGGCGGAGTGCGCGCTCCACGACGTTGGCCGCGATCAGATCCCTGAGCATCGTGGTCTTGCCGGTGCCTGGAGGTCCGTTGACGGCGAAGAGGCCCGCCCCCTGGCCCAGCTCAGCCATGATCGTGTTGACCGCGAACTGCTGGCTCAGCGCGAGTGGCAGGCTCGGCCCCTGGGGCCAACGTCCCGCAGGGACATGTTCGGGTGCCACGTGGTCGAAGACCACCTGCGGCTCCTTGCGCAGGTCCGTACGGGACGGCTCCGGTATCCGCAGATAGGCGTCCAAGGCAGTGCCATAGGCGCCGGTCCGGACGGCTGAGGCCACTCGTTCGAGATCGTGGACGATGAAGCTGTTCAGGAAGTCGGTTCTGCCGTCGTCGTCGTGCTCGCGCCGGCGCGGAACCTGTACGCACTTGACGAGCAGGCCGTCCGGGGCCAGAACCTCTTCCACACCGAACCGGTCGGTCGTGAGCTTCATGAGCGCCCGCAAGTCGTCCTGTCTGAGAGGGCGGCCGACAGAGACACCTTCGTTCCGCAGCTCGGCGGCTCGCTTGTCATGCTCCAGGGCGGCGACGAGTTCCTCACCGGCAGCCCCCACGCGTCCAGCCGTCTCGTCGAAGCCCTTGAGCCAGGCCGGATCCCGAGGGCCGGGGGACACCGTGCGACCTGCCGCCCAGGCAGCGCTGGAAAACTCCCACGCTCCCAGCAACGGTCGGCCTTCTTCCGTGACCAGCATGGCGAAGAGCGCGCTCGCCCCCTGCGGTGCGCGGTCGAAGTTCTCCGGATCGGGCCCGAACACGTTCTCGAGCATGACCCGCACGCGCTCGAGCTGGAAGACGCCGCCATAGACGATGTACCGCCAGGTCATGGTCGGCTTGATGCGCCTGCGCTGGAGAGGGTGACCGACCTCCCAGGGGAGCAGGGCACCGGCCTGCACCTGGAACACCGGCTCCCTCTCGTCCCGGGGATCAACCCTTGGCAGACTCGGGGGGCTGAACAACTCGCAGGCCCGCCAGAACTCGATGACGCGCGCGCGGCTGTCGTTCAGATGGCTCACGGCACTCCTTGCTGAGGGACTGCACGACTTCGCCCGGTTCAGCCTCGTCAGGGTCCGGGTTTGGAGCTCAGGGCGACCACAGGTTAACGGGCCGCCCTGAGGTGCGTGGGCAGGATCGCGATGTTGGTCGACGAGCAGGAGACTTACGCGGCCAGGACGCCGTCGGCGGCGGAGATGCCCACTACCTTCACCTCGATGCCGTACGTCCGCAGCACCCTGGCCGCGTTCGCGAGCGCCACCCGCGCCAGCGGGAAGAGTGTCTTAGGGGTGAGCGTGGCCCCGGTCTTGAGGTGGATGGCGAACACGACCTTGCGCGGCCGGAAGTCCTCCGGCACCTGGCGACGGCTCCGGCTCACCTCCTCAACCTTCTCCCTGAAACGGCGGAGCGCCTCGTCGGAGTGCAGGAGCGCCTGCGTCGCCACGACGCCCTGGGCGAACAGGTGGCTGAGCGTGCTGGCGCCCTCGGCGAACTTGACGTGCACCAGCGCGTCGTCGGGACCCAGGAGGTCGCAGGCCTCGAAGCCGTTGCCGGTGAAGAACTTCGTCTTCAGAAGAGCGCGGTCCATGCACAGGAACCCGTCGCACATCTCCCCGACGTAGATGTTGTAATCCTTCTCGTCCTGACCGGCGTACCGCGTCGGGAGCTCGACGGAAGGACGCAGGGTGAACAGCGGCACGATCTCGTTGAGCTTGTCCTCCAGGTACGCGGGGTCGATCTCGTACCACTCGCCGTCGAGCAGGAAGTAGCGTCGCTCGCTCATGGTCAGCACGACCTCCAGCCACTTGATGGCCGCCGCCTCCCCGACCTCGTGAGTGCATTCGGCGTCGCGGAAGATGCGGATCTTGCCCTTCCGCAACGCCGTCACCCGCGCGCCCGGCGCTTGAACACGAGCGCGGACACGGATGAGCTGGACGTCGAGCTCGTCCACGCGCTGCGTCGCGGTCCCGATCTTCACCTCGAACCGGCGGGCCTGAGCGTAGCCGGGCAGACAAGAGGTCGGCACCACGCAGACGAGCTCCGCGGTGTCCGACTGGCCCAGCAGCTCATCGAGCTTGGCGTCCAGCCGGTTGACCAGCTTGTTGTCCACGATGGGGCGAATGTGATCCACGAACTCGAGCGACGGGTGCGGCTCGTCCTCACGGCAGACGCGGGCGATCTCCCGGATGTCGGCGACGAGGTCCTCCGGCCAGATGCCGAACCTCATGCTCAGCCCCACGCCGGCCTCCAGGCGCACCGGCCGCTCGTCGGCCTTGGAGAAGGTGACCTTCAGATCCCGCGAGCGCCCGCCCATGCGGCGGATGACCTCGGCCTGCTCCTCGATGCCGAGAGCCCAGATCGGCATGCCGCCGGGGATCAGGGTCAGATCGCTACGGCCACGTGCGCCGATCCTGCGGCGTGCGACGTCCTGCACGTGGTCGGGGTCGAGGCGGCGAACCGCGAAGCAGATGCCGAACCCGTGGTCCTTGTGCTCGTCCGGGATCCACCAGTGGCCCTGGCCGTACCCGATGGCGTAGACGGCGCCGTCGACGGCGATCAGCAGCAGCCCGAAGGAGCGCCGCTCGTCGAGGGCGATGTAGCTGGACACGAGGCCGCCAGTACGCGGCAGAGGACCTTGACTGGGATGCTTCGTCAGCCATCACCGCGATGGCTTCGAACCGTCTTTTTGGAAGCGCCGCCTCGCGCGCCAACTCGATCATCCGGAGTGGCTCTCAGCCCGGTCTCCAATTCGGCGATGCGCCGTTTGGTGGCCGCCAGCTCGACCTTTACGCGTCAGGTCAGCTCCTCAGTAATGAGCAGCATCCATCGTCTCTTGGCTGCTGTCGGATCTGGAGCTGGAACCGACGTCTGTGGAGGAGGGGCACAGTGTTCTGCTCAAGAAGGGGAGTGATTGCATAACCAGCTCTAGTCCTCAAACTGCGCAAATCACCGTATAATCGGCCCCAGCTCTCAAGATCATCTCAAGTTGCCTCCCGCTTGATGGGGCTTCTCACGGGATCCGCAGTTCGAAGGGACTCGATGTATGGCGTACTGGTGGGTGAATCAGAGTCATTCGTTTCGTCAGGAGCTCGAGGCTGGGATCCTCTGGGCGCCGACCCGAACCCAGGCCGGTCGACGCCAATCACACTGGGAAACAATGACGAAGGTGCATCCAGGCGACACAGTGATCCACTATGCCTCTGGAGTCAGAGCGCTCAGCCTCACGACAACCACTGCGATCTCCTCGCGACGCCCTCGGGATATCCCCGGCCTCTGGACTGGGGATGGCAGACTCGTGCGGACCGCCTACCGAGAGGCTTCGCAGGTAGTTCCACTACTAGACATTCCCGAGGCCTGGCGCACCAGCCACTCGACGGATGGGCCCTTCAACCGCGATGGCGGTGTGAAACAAGGTTATTTATTCCGAGTAGACGATGCCTTTTTCAAGCGGTTTGTGGAGCGTTTTGGACACCTACTCCCAGACGCCCCAGTCGTGCTATCTGCTGAGGCGAATGACAGTGCCACCGACTTGCTCCGGCGATTACTTGGTCACGACATTTCGACACTTCATGGACACCGCAATCGTATCGTTGACGTGCAGCCTCCATATGTCCTCGTGGCAACGGAACGATCGCCGAACGGGCAACGGGTGCCAATCGCCGATGTGGAGGCTGCACTCGCAACTCTCCGTACTTTAGGTCGCGTGCAAATTCATCCTACCGAGGTGGGATACCGCAGCGCCTTCGTTGGAGCCGTCCTGCTCGCTCTTCCAGGAGTTGAGTCGGTAGGTGGGACACCGCCAGTGATCGCTGTGCGCTCTCTTGCTGACTCTGACACGCCTGCAGAGCCTCAAGAGGCACTCACTTACGAGGGCGATCTGAACCGTCCGGTGACTGCAGCGCAGCGTCGCGAACAATCCGCCTTGCGCCAGCTTCTGTTCGGTTCTGCCATCATCGCAACATGCGCTCTCTGTGGTGAAGCTTACCCTGTCCGCTTTCTGGTTGCCGCGCATATCAAAATGCGGAGCCTCTGTAGCGACGAAGAACGCCGCGATCTATCTAACATAGCGATGCCTGCATGTCAGTTCGGTTGTGATGCCCTCTATGAAGCCGGCTATATCTCTGTTGGCCAAGACGGTACTATCGTGGCGTCCACGCCAGAGGCAGATGGGGCGCTTGCTGATCGCCTTAATGACCTCGCGGGGCGCCCATGCCTTTCGTTCTCGGAGAATAGCCGTCGCTACTTCGAGTGGCATTTTTCCACGCGATTTCGTAGTTGATGCTCAGTGCGGCCTTATCGCCCTCAGGTGTTGGGTGAAGCCTGCCTCAGCTACGGGTAGCCTATGGTCGCTCGGGCGGTTTCGATGAAGCTTTGTAGTCGGTCACGGAACACCTGATGAGCATTGTCGAAGCGGGAACGTGCATCAGGGGTGCCTTGCGCAATGTGCCATAGCGCTCCGTTGGCATCCGTGACCGCCACCTTGACGGCTTCAGCCTTTGCGGCAACGGCTTCTGGCCCTTCGAGGAGGACCACCCTGGCACATCGTGCCAGCGGATCATAGGCGTCCCGCAGGGCAGTACGTAGAAGGTCGATCTTCTCTAACTGCTCGTCCGGCCGCGTCAGTTGTACGTAGACGTCACCGAGCCTGTAGTAGAACTCGCCCGCGATGTGGGCCTGCTCCAAGAACTCAAGGTAGGCCGTCCGGCGTGCTTCACGAATCTGAGCATGATGCTGGGCCTTGGCGGACGCTTCGGCCTGGATTCGTGCTGCGCGAGCGTTCCCCAGGCTGGTCACCCATCCCGCCAGGATCGCCGTCCCACCGGTCAAGATCGCAACCCACACCGTGCTGTCCACACGACCTCCTAGTCCAAGGCCGGCGCGTTCGCTCGAAGGCTGCTACGCCTCCCTCGGCACACATGGGCCTGTCGGAGACCTTGCTTCCGATCTTCTCACTCTTGCGCCTCCATCATCGCTGTTCTGCGGTGCCTGAACCAAGCCGGATCGGGAGCGAGCGTCCTGTCGGAGAGGAGAGCCAGAACCTGTTCCAATGTCTCCTGGAGGGCCGTGTCTGCGTCAGGCTGGTCCATGAACCTACGAGGGACCCAATTAGGAAACACATCGAAGATCATCCGATGCTGACGGCTTCGATGATGTCGAACTGTGGGGTCCGTGATGGTGTCCTGGTTCCGCAGCCCTGCGCGGTCGTCAGGCTTGCTGGAGATGTTGGATGGGCTAAATTGATGTCTGACCTGGGGAAACTCTATCAAGATCATCCTCCACGTGTCCCCTGATCATGGTCTTACGGCTGCGTACAGGCACCCTCAGTCGCCTATCAGAGTCCGCCAAGCAAAAGACCTACGGCTGGGACGCCGCAGGTCAGGAGCTGAAATGCCTATGTGGGTGAGTGCCCTCGGCAGGATTCGAACCTGCGGCCGCGTGCTGAACGGCTCAGAGCTTGGATACGCCGTCCAGTTCCGTCTGCAGAGCGATCAGTGCCTCGTGAAATTCCGCAAGGCGCTTGATTTTGTGCTCTTTCTTTCTGGAGTACACGGTCATGGCGAGAGTCGCCGCTCGCGTCGAGTTTCTGAGTTTCACCACGCGCTTTTTAACGGCTGCTTGCATGGAAGGAAGTATGCTGGGATCTGTATCGCGGAAAAACTGGTCGAGTTGTTTGGCCAGAGCTTTCGCCACCTGTTGTGAAGGTAGGTCGATGAGGAAATTCTCGGTGACCGCGTCGACTTCCCCTTTAAGGTCCGCAGCGAGCTCGCGGATTAGTTCTCGCGCCGATAAGGATGACGCGGGCTGTGGCTTGGACCCGCCGAGAAGCCCGCCATCCCGCCCTTGGTTGTCGGCGGCCAGCACTGCGGGCTACCTTGGGGCTAACGCGTGAGCGCTCTTGCCAGCAGCTTCTGCAGCTCCTCTCGCAGATCGGCCCACGCGACGGCCTCATCGGCAGCTTGTGGCTCTCTGACCTGATCGGCCCACTGCATGGCCGCGTCCAGGGCCGAGCGCAGGGCGCCTGCGTCTCGCAGAAAACTGGGCCGGGGTCGAGTGTGGGTAACGGTCGCCAGTTCCTCGATCGCCGCGACCGCCTCGACGACGGCGTCGATCCATTCGCTGGCCGTCCAGCGCCACGCTTCCAACTCCGGCAGGTCCCGGGGCGGCGGCGGTGGGTCGTGCAGGCTGTCTACTAGGGCCGCCGCATGAGTGGCCTTTTCATGCACCGCATTGGCCGAGGGCAGCGGGAAGACGTCTTTCAGCGCGGCAGTCGCCAAGGGTTTCTTCTCGAACGTCGGACGTGGCCCGATGGGCACCACAGGGTAGTCGTGGTGGTCCCAAAGCCTCTTCACGAGCTTTTCTACCGTCCGGTAGTCCTGGGGGTTGAGATAGAAGCGATCGAGCCTCGCGTAGATCTCGTTCGACACGTCCTCGTCGGTGACGCCTACGAGCACGGCGAGCACGAACTTGTAATTGAACGTGTGCTGATCTCTGTTGTAGTGACTTCTGATCGTGTCGATCTCACGAGCTGCCCCCGCTCCCTCGTCTGTCCGATTCTTTCCTTCCCATCGCTCTTTGTAGGCGCGGCTTGCGACGATCACCACGAACCTGCATTCGTCGACCATGTTGGGTCCCCAGCGGGTGAAATCCGTCCCTGGCGGCTGGAATTTGTCGAATCTCACGTCAATGCCCCCGGGGTCCCTGAGGATCTCGGCCAGCGCACGCACCTGCGTCTCCCACGCCTCGGCCTGGGCCTCCGTCATGGAGCGGTGTCTGTGAGCCCAACTGATGAAGACCGGAGGCGGCGGCGGTTCGCCTGTCATGCGCTCAGAGTAGTCTTGCTCTCTCTTCGCGTCAGTACTTGCATCAGGCGAATTCTGGCAGATGTGTACCAATCGGTGTCGACATCACGAGGGACGCCGGGACAGAATATGTAGGGATCAAGGGGTGGCCGTGTCGACACTTGCTTCCGTGCGCAGAACCGTCCTTTCCGGGCGATTCGTCCGGTCATGGCTCATTACCTTCCTGGCCTGCCTGGGGGTCGTCTCGGCGGGAGCAGGGCTGATCGAGGCGCTGTTCGACAAACCATTCGCACCGCACGGTGCGTATTATCTCAGCGCGGCACTGGCAGGCTGCTTCGCCGGGGCCACACTGCGGACCTGGCCGCGACTGACTTTTTCCCGACATTTCCCTGTCCCCGGAACGACGATCATCGTGACCGTAGGCGACCTTTTCGATCAGGAGGGCCATCTGGTCATCGGGACGACCGACACCTTCGACACCGACACCCATTCCATCATCGCCAAGCAGAGCATCCAGGCCCAGCTCCTTGAGCGCGAATATCGGGGCGACGCTGCGCGACTCGATGCAGACCTGGAGAGAGCGTTGCGGCCTGCGGTCCCCTTGCGGGTGGAAGAGCGACGAGATCGGCCTCAGGGAAAGCTGGTCAGATACCCGATTGGGACCGTCGCGACGATCGGCATCCGGGGGAGGCGGTATTTCTGCACCGCCTACAGCACACTGAACAACGACAATTACGGTCGCTCGTCGATCGACGATCTCTGGAAATGCCTTTCGGCGACGTGGGAGGCCGTCCGGCGACATGGGGAGCGGCAGAGCATATCCGTGCCAGTAATAGGAGCCGGATTGGCGCGGATCGGCAACATTTCGCGCACTGATCTCATCCGCCTGATCATCATCTCCTACCTGGCCAACAGCCGCGAGTCTGTAGTAGCAGACCGGCTGCGGGTCGTGATCCATCCCGCGCACGCCGAGGAGCTGAACCTGCGGGAGATTGAGGATTTCTTGTCGGTGCAGTGACTGTTGCGCGCATCGGGCTGAGAATGAGAGCCTCTCGCGAGGAGTATGACGCCTGGTGGTACCGCCCGCCACCCTGCCCGCTCGATGTCGCGGTGAGGCGAGCATGTCGAGGTGGTGTAGCCGTCGCACTGGACGAGAGCAACTACGGCTGGTCAAGGGCGTGCGCAACGCGACATTTTCGATATCTCGATGGACAGCGAATGGCAGGGCTGACGTGTTTGCGGCTGGAGAACGCCGCGAAGGTCGGACCCTGCCTGTCCGGTCGAGGCAGCTGTTCGGAGGTCGGCGGCCCGTGCACGATCAGGGCGCGACCGCTCGGTGCGGCGGGAGCGCAGGTCCAGGGCGGTGTGCATCGCGGCTATTGCCCAGCGTGTAGCCGGCTGATTACCTAAAGCGATGAGGAAGGCGTAAGGCGCCCGGGGAGAATAGTGACGCTGGGCCGTCGCCCCGGGAGTGGATCACAGGGCTTCGGAAAGCGTGGTCTTGCTGGAGCGCCAGCCCTCGGGAATGCATTAGGAGGACTGGCCGTAAAGATCGGTGACAGCCGTTCACATGCGACACACAACGAAGCCCTTGATTCGCGTTTCCGCTAGACAGGGGCTTGCCGGGTCAGTGGAAGTGTCAGGAATGCACACAGCGTCAACATGTTCGCCGTCGAAGACGAAGCCCCGCTGGTGCTCGATAAGCGGGTCGAGGCAGTCCGCCGCAGTGTCTCTCTACCCTACGCCGACGCTCGGCGCTCGCTTAGCATCTCCTCGATCGCGAAATACGCGTGCCATTTCCGCGCTGCCCGGGGCTCTGTGAGCTATCTGGATATCCGCGCCCATCATCACGCCTGCGCCTCACGGATCGTAACAGACGCCGCCCTTGTCCTCGCCATGTGCCGAGTGTCGGTTGCGGCGCGCGCTTTTGTGCTTGATAAGGGCGGTGGCCAGATTGAGGGCGGCAACGGCCAGTGGAATAAGCTCAACCAGAAGCTTCATCGTGGCTCCTTCGAGAGATGCGTCGGTTGCTCTCCAAAGTCACCACAGGGAACGAGGGTCCGGCATCGGATGCGGAGCACGCCGGAGGCACCACCGCGCAGCGTGAACCGAGCGTGCAGGCTGGACGGGTACGGGGGCCGCACCGACGATAGGAGTTGGAACCGGTCCGATGCTGTCCGAGTCAGTCGCCGAAGGCCTCCGCGGCTGGATGGGGATGGCATGACGGGGAGGAGCGTCACTGGTGCACGTTGAGATGCCCGATCCCAGCCAGGTGCACACTGTCCCCGAGCTGGTATCCGCACTACGTGCCATAAGGGCGGGTCGTTCGTACGCCGACCTCGACAAAGCAGCCAACCCCGGCAACCGGCCGAAGGAAGGCTTACCGAGCTCGACGCTGTCGGATCTGCTCAACAAGGGCAGGGCCAGCCGGGAGACGCTGGAGGTGTTCCTGCGGGCCTGCGCGGTTCCGCGCGAGCAATGGGGCGCCTGGCAAGGGGCGCGGGAACGCGCGCTCATCGCCGATGCCCCTGGCACTACTGGCCTGATCCGGGTGGCGCAGGCCGACCCGCGGCGGCTGGGCGTGCATGCCGCGATCGACGCTCCGGGCGCGACTGGTGACCTTCCCGCCTACATTCTTCGTGACGCCGATACCGCCCCGCGTGGAGTCCGGGATCTGCTGGCGAAGGCTGCGGACCGAGGCGGCATGGTGGTGCTGGTTGGCGAGTCGTCGGTGGGTAAGTCCCGATGTGCGTACGAGGCGATTGGGGCGGTACTGCCGCACTGGTGGTTGCTCCATCCCGCTGATTCCGAGCATGTTCGTCGTGCCGCCGAGCAGGTGACTGGACGGTTGGTCGTGTGGCTTGACGAGTTGCAACGGTTTCTGGGCGGCTCGGCCGGCCTGAGCGCCGCCACCGTCCGCGTTCTGCTGCAGGCAGGCGCGGTGCTGATCGCGACCATATGGCCTGAGCGTTATACCGCCTACACAGCGATGCCGAGCCCAGGGCAGCCGGATCTGTACGCCGCTGAACGCGAGCTACTCGATCTGGCCGACGTGGTTCATCTGCGGGGCTCCTTCAGCGCCGCGGAGCGCGAGCGCGCCGAAGCCGTGGCGGCCTCTGGGGATCAGCGGATCGCCTTGGCCCTGCGATCCGGGGATTACGGGCTCACCCAGATCATCGCCGCAGCTCCACAACTGGTGAATCGATGGCGCGGAGCGGATCCCTACGCCGCCGCAGTGCTGAACGCCGCCATCGACGCCACTCGCCTTGGTGCCGTGTCCCCGCTCAGCCCGGACCTGCTGCGTGCCGCGGCACCCGGGTATTGCGACGTCCGCCAGCGCGCCGCCGCCCCACCCGATTGGTTCGAGGCCGCACTCGCGTACGCCACCGGCACGTTGAACGGCGCCGCGGCCGCCCTAGCGCCGGTCGCCAGCTCCACCACCATGGGACAGATCACCGGCTACCAGGTCGCCGACTACCTCCAGCAACATGCCGGGCAGCAACGCCACCTGGCGGAGGTACCACATACCTGCTGGGAGGCACTGGTCAACCATCTCACCGACCCTGGCGACCAGACCCGCGTCGCCCACGCCGCACAACATCGCCTCTTGTACCAGCATGCTCGAGCTCTATACCGCCACGCCATCCGCTCTGGTAGTGGGCAGGCGACTGGGCTCCTGGCTACCCTCCTGGCCGGACAGGGCCGAACAGATGACGCGCTGGCGCTGTGGCGCGCCCAGGCCGATGCAGGTGAGGGCTCCGCGAGAACGACGCTGGCCGGCCTCCTCGACGAACAGAACCGAGCAGGACGGGAGCTCGCACGCAGGCAGGCCGATGCTGGCACCGGCGGCAGAGCAGTCGCCGTACGGATGGCCGGTCTCCTGATCGCACAGGGACGCCCGCAGGACGCGCCCGCACTATGGCGAGCCCGGGCCGATGCCGGCCGCCTCGCCACCGCCCGGTCACCTGAGCGGTTCGATGGCGAAGTGACCGTCGATGATCTGGCCGAAATGCTGATGACGGCGCTGGAGATCAAAAGCCCTCACACGCGGCGGCACAGCGAACGCATCTCCCTGCTGGCCGCCATGATCGGCGACGGAATGGGAATGCGCCCTGACGCATTGGAAGCCGTACGTCTGGCTGGGCTGTTTCACGACATCGGCAAGCTCGCCGTCCCCGGCACTGTCCTCAACAAAAGCGAACCTCTCACCCAGGAGGAATACGCGCTGATCCAATCGCATACGAGCTGCGGCGTGAGCATCGTCGCGGGACTGGTGGAACTCTTCGACAACCTCCTGGAACCAGCCGCTCGAAACGTCCTCACGGACGCTGCTCTGGAGGGCATTCTTCACCACCACGAACGGTTCGACGGCCGCGGCTATCCCAGGGGCTTGGGGGGCAAGGAGATTCCGGAGAGCGCCCGCGTCATCGCCGTGGCCGACGTGTTCGACGCCGTCGCCACTGGGCGTACTTACCGGCCGGCGAGGAGCATCGAAGCGGCTCTCGAGGTCATGCGTCAGGAAGCGGGAGCGTCCTTCGACCCTCAGACGGTGGCGGCGTTTCTGACCATCGCTGACAGCCGATGCGACCAGCTTGAATTGCTCTTCAGTCCCAGGCCCGCCCGCAACGACGGTAAGAAACCGATGTGAGCGGTTCCGTGCACGCCAGTGATCATTCTTGCATCCGTACGAGGCAATTTGTCGAGTGACCGATCACTGATGTGCGGCTCTTCTGCTAATTAGGTGAAGACCAGGAGATGCGACCGAGTTTGGCTTGCGCAGCGGGTGGCGCTCGGACTTAAATCGGCCGGTGCCTGCAGAATCCGAATCGCTGATGGGGTAAACCTGACGGTCATCGAATTTCACGGCAACGGCTCGCTCACTGCCTTTGAGACGAGCATTTCGGGTGACCTGGACATCCACAGTAGCGTGCTGTGCGGTCGAATGGATGCGAGCTCGGCCATGCTCCAGGGGGCGCTGTCCACCTCGACGGCACGGTGCTCGGCCAGGAGGACGGGACATTCCTACGCGGCCGTGGGTTAAGCGCGCGCCAAACTGAACTACTGCTCGAGCACGCCCCTGGCCGGGTCGAGCCCAATGACAGCACCGTTCCGTCCTGGCCGGTCACGGGGCATCATGGCCCATGACCTCAGCTCATTCGGTGGAGGCTCACCGATTGTCGGTGTCGATCAATAGGCTGCGGCGCATGATCGAGAACAAATTATGCTCCGCCTGGATCGAGGCACCCGTGTGAACCCTGTGCAGGGGGTGCTCGACCGCATCGAGACCGGCTCCGTCGCAAGCCTCGTAGCGTTCTTGGACGGGCTTAACGACGACGACAAGTGCGCCGTGGCCCGGCGCTTGCCCACTCACCTGAGCGAACGCAGGCGCGCCGGGCTTGAGGCCGAACGGCAGATCTGGGAGCTGGCGCCCCTCTATCGCCTGGCCGGGGCGGCCTGCTTGAGCGGGGCGGAGCAGGTGGCGTCCTGGCTCAACCGGCGGGAGCTGAGCGGGGTGGAGCCGAAGGCCGACGCCGTACAGGTCATGTCCGTGCTCGGGAGCCGGCCGCTGGAGTGGCGCCGCGATCTGGCCATACGTCTGGTAGGGCGGTTGCGGCCGGCCCCTTCCGGTTCGACCTGGCGGCGTGTGCAGTCGCTGAGGGCCTGGGACCTGGCTGCGGCGCTGGTGATCGAGACGGGCGTTGAGCCGCCGGAGAACGACGCGTTCGTGTCCGGGTGGGTGTTGCGGACGGTCGAGCGGCATTGGATGAACAACGGGACCCCGGTGCTCGCCCATGATCGGCTGCTCGATCACATGCTGCCGCGCATGTTCCAGGCGGCGGGCGTGGCGGATGGGCTGGGCTGGAATCCACCCTGGGAGGGAAGCCAGACCATCATCAGCGAGCTGGTCGAGCTGGCTCGGACGGGCCGCGTGTCGCGTCAGGCGCTGCTCGACGGCTGCGTGAGCCGGTTCCTGACCGGATGCGATGCGGCTGAGGCCGCTTCCTTCATCAAGTTGTGGAGAGAGCTGAAGCCGGAGGCGGCCGAGATCCCGGTGACCGACTTCGTCCGCGTGCTGCCGTCGGCGTCCTCGCCTTTGGTTCAGCTCGCGCTGGAGGAACTGCACCGGGCGGAGTCCGCGGGAGCGCTCGAGGTGGACCTGTTCGCTGAGGCGGTTCAGGCGCTGGCGTACCGGCCAGAGAAGAAGAACATGGCGGCCGCGGTGAAGTGGATCGCCGACGTGCCCCCGGCCAGGGGTGCCGCCGCAGTGGCCGCGCTGGCGCCCGTGTTTGACGTCGACACGCCCAGCCTACGCGAACGTGCGGTGCGCGTCGCGGTCAAACTCGCCCCGCACACCGCCGAACCCGATAAGGAGGCGGTCCGCGAGGCGGCCACCCGGCTGCCTACCGACCTGCGCCAGCGGCTGGCGGCCGCTTTCGGCACGGTGGAGGAGGCTGAGCCTGAGCCCATAGCCGCCATGCTGACCGTGCCGGCGCTACCGGCCCTGCCCCCGCCCATCGCGTCAGTGGCGGAACTGGTCGCCGAGCTGGACAAACCGCTCTGGCCACAGGATCCAGCGCGGATCGAGCGTGTCTTGTCCGGCCTGGTCGAGCTGACCCACGAGGACCGTGACGCCGTCGTGGCGGGATTACAGCCCTGGTGGCGGACGAACTGGCAACATCCCTTCGAAGCGCGAGCCTATGCATACGGCATCTCCGGCACCGACGAGAACATCGGTTTCCTGCTGTGGCGCTGCGCACTGGCCATCGTGTCGCCCTCCAACAGCTGCGAGTTGACCGTATTGCTGAATGACGACAGCGGCCGCTGGCCGAGCTCCGAGCCTGCCCCGCAACGATTCGTCCAGCAGCGCTTCCGTGAGGTCTTATCCCTGCTCGAACGGGACGAGACGATTCCCGTGTTGCTGGCCACGCCGACCGCGCCCACCGGGCACGTCGACGCCACCACCTTGGTCGCGCGCATGGAGCGACTGGACGGCGCCGAGCCGCTCGAGTACGACTTCCTGCAGGCGTTGCTGCGACTCCCACGCAGGATCGATCCGGAGCTGGCCGTGCGGGCGGAGAGATTGCCGTCGGAGGCGGGCCGCCGGCTGGCGGGTTGCCTGCGCGACGGCGGCTTGCCCGGCCCCGTCGTGACCTGGGAACTCGGAGTGTTCGACCGCCCGGCGTCCTACCAGCAGTCGCTGCAGGAGGCGCACGCCCGCCTCGCACCACCCGAGGGCGTGCCCGGGCCGCTCGCCGAGCTGTGGACTCTCGCACCCAAGACCGGTTATCCCGCCTTCTCCCGGAACATGGTGTGGTGGCCGTCGATCATGCCGTCGCATCGGGAGGCCCTGGCCGCGCACCTCCTGGAGTGCCTTCCATCGAGCGGTCCGGTGGAGGTCGTGGCCGCTCTGGCGCACAACGACAGCCCGGCAGGCATCGCGACCGCGAGCACGATCGTTATCGCCATGAACCATCCCAGCTCCGCCCAGCGGGGTCTGGCCGCCGACGCGATCCTCACGCTGGTCGCGTACGGGGAGTTGCCCGCAGCCGACCTCGGCCGTGCCGTGGGCCACCTGGTCCGCGGTGAGCAAGTCAAACTCAATCGGATCACCGGCGTCCTCGATGAGGTCACGGCGGCCGGGGCGCACGCCGACGTGTGGACGGCCCTGGCTCAGGCGGTGCCGCTGCTGTTGCCCGGATCCGGTGAGAGGGCCAGGCCGGGGCTGGGCGAACTGCTCAAGGTCGCCGTGCGTGCGGCGGTGCTCGCCAAGGCGCGCGACGACCTACCGGGGCTGGCGGAGTTGGCGGCACGCAAGGGCTCGAGCCTGTTGATCCATGAGGCGCGGCGTCTGTACGGGACAATTTCCGCCTGAGGCATCATCTCGAACCCTTGCTCGTGATCAAGGCCCGGGGCGGGAACGGCGGCGATTGCGTGAATGGCGTCGGTCAGTGCGTCATCGCGGCGATGTCCACCGTGGCTGCCTCAGGCTAAGCCGGCAGCAGGCGTAGCAACAGCGCGCAAGGTGCCCACGCCACTGGGTGTGAGAGTGAGAATTCCCCTCCAAATGGTCTTCGACACGCCGACGGCCCGGCGTTCACCCGCCATCGACATCTGCCCCACGGCAGACCGGACTCTTCTCGCCGCACGTCGCCGTGTCACGCAGACCGGACAGGACTCCGTGACAAGCTGTGGCTGCATAGGCCGGCACTGGGCAGGCGGCGTCGAGGGCCTCAGCGATCCTGTGAGCCATCTCAAAGGGGCGGGATCGCCCTCGTTGTCGGTTACCAGGACCAACGTGCACAGCAGACCACGCGCAAGGTAGCCAACACCGAGATGCCCACCCGAGCTTTATCAGGGAGGTCGGGTTGGGCTTGTGCGGCGGGGTGACGCTGGGAGCGTACGCACGTATTTGGCACGATCAACGGTTGTATTTGTACGGTTGGCCGGGCGGCCGTAACCGGTCGCCAAGGCCCGACGAGCCCAAAATCAGGGCTTGACCTGGGAAAACACCGTCAAGATCATCCCGCATATGTCCCCTGATCATGGTCTTACGGCTGCATGTGGGCACCGTCGGTTGCCTATCAAGGTCCACCAAGCAAAAGACCTGCGGCTGAGAAACCGCAGGTCGGGCGCTGAAATGGCTGTTCAGGTGAGTGCCCCCGGCAGGATTCGAACCTGCGGCACCCGCTTTAGGAGAGCTCGAGCTGTTTCGAGTCCAACATGTCTACTGATGGGTGATATGCGATTGCTGCGCGATGTGCCTTGGTGGGTCGACAAGGACCTCCCATCGCTCATCGTTTGACGGGTGTTTGGCCTGGTCAAAACGATACTCGCGGCGGGAGCCTCGCAAGAAGCTCCCGCTCTTCACACGCGGGTGCCTTCACAGGAGTACGTGCCGACCACGGTGACCTTCTTCTTCGGGAATGCCTTCGACAACGACAACTTTTGCGAGCCGGCCAGTGATGGCAAAGCACATCACGGAGCTTCAACCCATGGCGATCGTGGAATGCATCCGCATGGGCGTTCCACCCGGTGCCCCTGCCGTTCAATGATCCTCGCTGCCGTAGCGGCTCAAGGACGTGCCCGCAGGGCCTGCTCCCGGCCCTCACCTGCTGTGCCCGCTTTCCGCCGGTACTGAGTGACTTGGGACAGGGGCGCGTCAGGTGCGGGCGAGCACCAGGATGAGCACGGCCATCCCGGCCAGCAGGTGGGAGGTCGCCGCGGGCGCCGTCGAGGACGTTGCCGGCGGCGGTCGTGCCGTCCGGAAGGCCGAGCCGGACGCGGTAGATCACGGTGCCCAGGGAGCCGAGGACGGTGAGCCCGACGGCGATGCCGAGCTCGTTGCTGACCTGGGCCAGGGGCGGCTCCCACTCCGGCCCGCTCCGGCCCGCTCCGGTGACGCGGCGCTGATGACGTGGTCCATGAGCAGCGGGAACGCCGCGCCGATGCCGAAGGCGGCCAGGGCCGCGGCAGCGGCCGACACGCTGGTGGGCCTCGGCGACGCCCACCACGCCCTCGGCGACCGGCCGGCGGCCGAGACGGCATGGCGTGGCACTCGCCCTGTACGAACCGCACCACCGCCACATCGAAACCGCCCGCGTCCGCGCCCGGCTCGGGTCGTGACTTCGAGTGCCGGGCACCGGCCCGCCACGGGCGTCAGCAGCAGTCGTACTTGATCAGGCTTTGTGACCGAGACAGATCCTGCCGGGGCCGACGCGGATGGCCGTGGTCGGCGCCGAAGGAGGCGCCCGGCCCATCTGACATCGTGACCCGCATAATCCACGCCGCTCGACCTGTGGCCTAATCAGGCAAAGCGTCGGGCGATGTCGCTCTCGTAGAGGCGTGCCAGCGAGACCGCGTGAGGGGCGGCATTCAAGTGGCTCTGGTCGAACCGCACTCCGGTCACAGCGGTAGCCACCGCCAATGCTCGGATCACCTCCGCGCTCAGGTCCCGCTCCGGTACGTCCTCCTCATCCACGTCCTCATCGAACACGTACTCGTATGCCGGTAGCAGGCCGACTGCCGACAGTTGGTCATTGAGTGCATCGGGGGACCGCCCTCGGCGGTCGCCCGGGAGATAGATATCGAACGCGGTGATTACCTCGCCGTCCATAGCATAGGCGAACGTAGCGTTGACCAGGAAGTCACGTAGCACCACGACGGCCTTTGTGTCCTGGGAAAGGCGGCGGATCGCCTCAAGCGTCATGCCGCCGAACCCGCCATTCTCGAACATGATCGACCCGCTGCCGGCGGCGTGTATGTGGGCGATGTACGGCTGTGTCGTGTCGAGGGCCGGCGTGGCACCCAGGAACGTGCGCAGGGTGTCTTCCACCCAGTCGGGCGACTTGTTCGGGAGAAAGGTGACGCAGAACCCGGTTATCCAATGGGGGAAGTCATCGCCTGTCAGCCAAGCATAGTCGGCAACATTTGGAGTGGGCATGTTCATGCGTTTCCGATTCGACTGAGCCTGAGAGGCTGAGAGTGATGGCCGAAGGCCTCAGAGGACTGACCCTGAGGCCTTCGGCACTCGAAGCTATGACAGTGATTATTACCAGTCCGTCAATTTAATCCAGAATTCGTCGCCGTCGATTATGCGCTCGTTATTGTACCACGTACCCAGGACCTTGCTCCCCCAGTCCACATTCTGTTTTCCGTCGATTACCGCCACGGAGTAGTTGTCGAGGAATTTTTTTGTACCGGGGTCGCGGGCGGTGGAGCCTTCCCTGACCGATGCGAAGGGAAACTCGTCACAGTTTCCAGGGTTGCCAGGTGCGCCATTTGGTCCTGGGTGCGTTCTGGCGTAGGTGGCGGCGTACCCGCTTCCGTGAATTCGCACGCATGTCCGCACCGACCGTCCTCGGTTGCGCGCATTAAGATTCTCGTCACCGGTTCGCGTGATGCGGTCATGCAAGTCCCCGCCGGGGATATCCTTAGGCAATAGTGACCTTCCGCGGTGGTCTGTTTGCGGATCAGTGCCGTCTGGGTACCAGATGGCATACGCGAGGTGATTCACCTGTTGCGGATAGGTCGTCGAGGGCCTGATGACCATGTGCGGGATGGACCAGTAGTACACGCACCCGGAATTCGTCACGTACATCGCACTGTCGCAGCGCAGGTTGGATTTCATGCGATAGGTGATCCGGGGATTCTTGAGTGCTTGAGGATTGTATCCCCAGACCCGCACCTGACAGTAGTTGCGTTGCTCGCTGGCCTTGGTCTTCGTGTTGTAGGGCGAGGTGAACGTGGCTTCAACCACCACGTGGTCGTCGTACCCCCTCCACTGACTGAAAGTGGCCGTCCGGTGGATGTTGCTGGGGTCCGGCTTGCAGTTGGACGTGCCATCCGGACGGAGTTCCTCGTTCGAGATGGAGAAGCCGACCCTGAGTTCGTCGTTCCATCCAAAAGCCTGCCCCCATGGGGTGAGGTCATCTATGTACGCTTCGTACTTAAAGGTGCGGCTGTTCGGATTGAGCGTGCCCAGGACGGTCACCCGGTAGCGTATGTACCCTACGGACCGATGGGTCGTCCCGTTGAATGTCGTGTAGTCGCGGTACTGGTACCAGCAGTACGAATACCTGTTCGTCGCCTCGCCCAGATCTCGCGGATTTTCCCGGGCCCGGCATTCTTCGAGGCGGCTGGCGGCGGCTGCCGTGGAGGCCGTGCTCCGCTTCGCTGGGGACTCCTCGGTCGTGACCCGCAGGGCCTGCCATGACGACCATTCGCCGGTGCTGTCATCCGTCGTGGTCACGCGTGAGCGCCAGCGCACCTCCGAACCGGCCTCCAGCCTGCCCTTGGGAACGCGCACCGTTATCCGTGATTCGCCGTTCGTGGCGGTGGCCGAGCCTGACCAGATCAGTTGTTCACCTGCGCCCGCCTGGTCCACCTTGACGAGGTTGCCCGGGCTGGCGGCCTTGCTGATCTTCGTCGGCGGGCGGGCGATTTCCACTTCCACCTTCGCCTTACCATCACGGCCAGCAGCCATCCAGGTGGTCAGGCGCGGAGTGAGAGTCGAGGTGACGGTGGTACCGCCCATGGTGCGGCTGTCGGACACCGTGAGTTTCCCAATCCCGGCTGCTGGCTTCGAGGCGGCGTCCGTGCTCACTTTCCGCGCTGTGCCGCCGGCCGCCGCAGCACCGATGGGGGTGTTCATGTCGGCCTGGATCTCGCTGGCGGTCTGGACGCGGTTGTAGACACGTACCTCGTCGATCAGGCCGCTGTAAAACTCGCCCCAGAAGGCGTTACCGCCAATGCGTAGCGCGCCGCCGTCGTCGACGACCTCGCCGGCCATCGGCACCTGCCCGACAAGGGTGCCGTTGACGTACACACTGGCGGCGGCGCCGTCGTAGGTGAAGGCCAGATGGCTCCACTGATTCAGCGGCAGCGCGGTGCGACTGGCAATGCCGGCGGCCTCCTGGGTGGTCTGCAGCCAGCCTCCCGGGCCGGAGCGTTCGGTGGAGGCATACAGGCCATAGCCGCCGCCCTCGGCGTGCTCCTTCATCAGCACGCTACGCCAGAGGCTGTCCTGTGTCGCGGGCCGTACCCAGGCCGATAGCGTCAGCGTGCTGGTCAGCCGCAGCGAGGCGGCGTGCGGGACGGTGACCCAGCTGGTCACGCCGTTGAACGACAGCGCGCCGCCGTGCCGACCGGCCGCCCAGCTGGTATCCCGGGCTGCCCCGGTATTGTTTTGCCCGGAGGAGTCCCCCACAGCGGTGCCGGTGGCTTCGTTCATGCCGTAGGCGGCCACCAGGCCCGGGTTCGTCGGCGGGGCCGTGACGGTGGCCGAGACCTCGTTCGAGGATGGGCTGAGGTTGCCGGCCGCGTCGACGGCGCGGACCCGGTAGTAGTACGTCCCTGCGGCGAGGCCCGCGTCGGTGAACGTGGTGGTCGGCGACGAGCCGACCTGGTTCGCGGCCGACGGGGTGAATCCCGGCGTCGTGGAGCGGTGGATCCGGTAGCCGTCCACGCCCACGTTGTCGGTCGAGGCCGTCCAGGTGAGCTGCGCGTTGCGGGGACCGCCCGTCGCGGCGAGCGAGCTGGGCGCGGTGGGCGCCTGGGTGTCTGGCGGGGCGCTTCCCCCGATCGGGGTGGTCATGTCGGTCTGAATTTCGGCGGCGGTCTGGGCGCGGTTGTAGACGCGCACCTCGTCGATCAGGCCGCTGAAGTACTCCCGCCAGACGACGTTGCCGCCGATCCGCAGCGGGCTGCCGTCGTCGTAGAGGCTGCCGTTCAGGGGGGTTTGGTCGACCTGCTGGCCGTTGACGAACAACCGCAGCGCGGCGCCGTCGTAGGTGAGCGCCAGGTGGCTCCAGGTGTTCACCGGCAACGGTGAGAGCCCCTCCGCCGTGGTCGGGGTCTCAGGAGCGGTCTGCACCCAGCCGGACGGCAGCGCACTGCCGTTGGCGGCGTACAGGGCGTAGGAGGCCCCACCGGCACTCAGTTCCTTGGTCACCACACTCTTCCACGGGGTGCCGGTCACCGTGGTCGGATTGACCCAGGCCGACAGCGTCATCCCGGTCGTCAGGCGCAGCGACGCGGCGTGCGCGACCGTGACCATGCTGGAGGAGCCGTTGAACGACAGCGCCTTGCCGTACTTGCCGTTGGCCCAAGTGGTGTTGCTACCTGCACCGGTGTTGGTCTTCCCGGAGGAGTCCGCCACGGTCGTCCCTGAGCCTTCGTTCATCCCCCACGCTCCGACAAGCCCGGGGGCTTGCCCTGGCGGTGGCCCCGTGGGAGTGGGCAAAGGCGGGAGGGTGGGGTCGGGCTGCTCACTGGCACCGGTGGTGAACGTGTACGAGTAAGGCGCCATGACATTGCCTGACGCGTCGGTGAAACCGCTGATCAGCACGGTGTACGTCGTCGACAGCGCCAACGGCTGGGCCGGCGCGAAGGTCGCGAACGGATCATCGATCAGAGTGGGCAGGTTGGGCTGGCCTTGGACGACATTGCCTTGGCCGTCCTTCAGGACGATCGAGCCGTTCTGTACGGCTTCGTCGAAGGCGACGACGATCTCCGTCTTGTTGCCCACATCCCTGGTGTTCGCCGCGGGTTTCAGATCTACGATCGTAGGAGGAGTGGAGTCCGCGGACGGCGTGGGGGTGGGCTCGGGCGCCCCTGGCAGCAGGTTCTCGGGTTTGTTCGCCTCGGCGATCTCTTCCGCTGTCGTCCATGGCGGGACCTGGACGTCGGTGTCCGCCGTACCGTACGTCACGTCGGACTGCTTCGCCTCAGCCTCGGCCTCTGCTCGTGAGATGGCCGGAACCACCGGCTCCTCGCCCGTGAAGATGTCGTTCTGCAGGGAGGCCAGGGCCTCGGGATAGGTGGCGGAGCTGTGACTGCCGTCAGGATTGGCTGGAATGTCGAGAAATTCCTGGACCGCGGGCGTGTATTTGATGATGAGGGCGGGTGGGTGGCGGTAGCCGGGGTAGGGGTTGCCACCGCCGAATTGGCTGGAGTAGTACTGGCGCCAGTTGATGGTGGCGGTTTCGCTGGCGGCCTTCAGTACGATTCCGTGGTTGGCCTCGCCTTGTTGGATCCAGGCGCGGGTCATGGCGGTGACCTCGTAGAAGAGTTCCCAGTCCTTGGCGCACCAGCTGCCGCTGGGGTCGTCGTAGTTGTAGCCGGCCCAGTTCACCGTCTCGGGGGCCGTGCTCGAGGGCTGGTTGTACCAGTCCAGGCTGTCGAACGTGCCGTCGAGGGTCCATGTGGAGGTGACGCGCGCGGCCCGGATGCCGGAGCCGCCCATCGGGTCCCCGCACAGTTCTCCGTTGGGCCCGCCGGACTTGTAGTTCCACATCCGCAGGTCCGCGTCGTTGACGGTGGCACCCTGCAGCACCGGGTCGGTGAGGTCGAACTTCATGTACACGCGGGCGATGTCCGCGCTGGTGGAGGTGGTGCCCGCGCGAAGGTACCCGGCCGCGGCGTTGTTGTTGTACGGGTCGTTCCTGCTGACCCAGCCGTCGGCGGGAGCACCGCCGCCGAACCATTCGGAGGCGGCGGCGATCGTCACCGGGTAGGTCACCGCCGGGTCGGCCAGGAACTTCTCATCCGGGGAGAACACCAGCTCCGAGGTCTTGCCGGAGGTCTCCACGCGCGCCTTGACCGGGGAGCTTCTGCCCTGCTCGGGGGAGGCCTCCACCTTGGCGTCCGTCGCGGTCAGCACGATCGGGGCGGCCTTGGCCTTGCCCTTGGTGTCCTGGAGTTGCGGCAGCCCCTGGGGCGTCTTACCGAACGTGGTGTCTTTGGGCAGGGTGAGCGGCAGCCGCACGGTCACCGGGCCGGTCGGCCGCTGCCGGAAGACCACCTGGGAGGTGAAACCGTCGGCCTGGGCCAGCACCACCAGGTCGGCGCCGGGGGCAACGGCGTCGGGGTAGGTGACCGCGTTGCCGGAGATCTTGGGTTCCGGCAGCGCGCGGGTCACGCCCAGGCCGGTCTTGCCGTGCGTGCCGTCCGCGGTCACCAGCTGCTTGGTGCCGCGTGGGCCGAAGGTCAGCGGGGTCTTGACGCGGGCGGCCTGGAGCTTGCCGTCGCGGGTGACGATGGTGGGGTCGATGGGTTCCCAGGCGCCGCTGGCCGGGTTCTTCAGCTGCACGGGCCGGGTGTGCACCTCGGCGCGCAGGTCCTTGCCATCGGGGTTGGCCCAGACCTTCATGGTCTCGGTGAAGTGGGCGGGGACCTCGACCGGCTGGCCGGACTTGGCGGCCTTGTCCCAGGCGGTCTTGAGGGCGGGATCCGAGGTGGCGCCTGGTGGTGGTGTCGATGCGGAGGCCGGGGTGGGGGGTGGCGTGGGGCCCTGGGCGATCGCGGGCGCGCTCATGAGCGAGAGCAGCATCGTTAGAGTCGCGATCAGGGCAGCGCGGCGGCGCGTCCGGACAGATAAGCCGGACGCTAATCGGCGTGTGTTCACTCACAACCTTTCGAACGGATATGGCAAAACAGCCCTGATCATCACATAAGGCAGAACTAAAAGTAAAGATCGTTTTCAGTAACGGGAACGAGATACTCCGTGATCGCCAAACGTGATCCATTCACTGGTTCGACCATGGTTTGCTCACGGCCGAACTGCCATGAACACCTGGCCCCGCGCCGGTGGCCCAGACCGCCATCACGCCCACGAGGCACGGGAAACCCGCTCAGCGAGCCGACGAACTGGCGAGCGACCCTGGCCGAAGCGCGGTCCTTGTTCGCGAGCCCTGCCTCATCGACCACCAGCACGCCCGCTCCGCCAAGCTCAGCCCGGCACCCTGATCATTCACGTCCTCGACCACGTACAGTAGCGGCGCGTGAAATCACGCAGCTCATCGGCATCCCAACGCACCCGGGACAGCAGGTGCTGCTGACCGTGCAGACCCGCGTCGCCTACATGCTCAGCCAGTTGCCAACTGTTCTGCACGACGGCGGCGCCAGCAGACCACCCACACCCGCGGCCCGGCGCCGTGAATCCGCACGCGAGAAGATCTGCCCCACCTCCGGCAACGGATCCTCTAACTGATCGGCCCGTTCATCCGCGCGTTCCCGATCCGTGACGGTCAGCGGGATATCCGGCAAAGGCGCCTGCATGCGCGGTCGTTTACCCGCGCCCGAGATCCACGAATTCCCACAGACCTACTGATCTACAACTGAAGAGATCGTCACGTTGAGTGACGCTATCCATCGATACGACGACCAAGGCCATTCAATTAGGCGGTCTTGGCAATTTGGCGATCGGTGCGGAAAAACGGAAGTGACCAAGTAGTTATAAATGGGCTCAAGCTGCTGTTACTTACGCAGCTTGAATGCGTAGAGTCCTAGCATCGTGACGGATCGCGTTCGGTGCGGTACGACCGGAGCATGCGGTATGGGCTAAGGGGCGGGTACGCGCCCGCGGAGCAGGAGCGGCGGGAGCGCGTACGGCTGCAGGCAGCCGAGTGGTTCGAGGCCGGGGAGTGGACCAGGGCGATTGCCGCGCGGTTACGGGTGCACGAGTGGTCGGTAACCAGCTGGCGCAAGGCTTGGCGTGAAGGCGGAACATCGGCGCTGCGGTCGAAGGGACCGGTATCGAGGGAGAAGTTGTCGGCCCGCAGTGGGCGCGGCTGGATGCCGAGCTGCGGCGGGGACCGTTGGCCTGGGGCTACGTGGAAGACCGGTGCTGGACGCTGGGCCGGGTCAAAACGCTGATCGGGCGGCTGTTTCACATCGGTTACACCATCGAGGGCGTGGGCAAGCTGCTGCACCGGCACGGCTGGCCGGTGCAGGTGCCGGCCCGGCGGGCCCTGGAGCGGGATGAGGAGGCCATTGCGGTGTGGAGGGCCGAGGTGTGGCCAGCGGTAGAAGCACCGCGGCGGACCTGGGCGCCTACCTCTGCTTCGAAGACGAAGCCGGGCAAGGGCTAAGGCCGCCGAAAGGGCGCACCTGGGCACCGGTCGGCGCTCGGCCGGTGGTGACGGTCCGCGGCAGAGGTTCCGGCCGGTCAACATGGCCGGCGTCGTGGCCTTCCGGGACGGTGAGCGGCCGCACCTGTTCTATCGCCTGCACGTCTATCACGGCCGCAAGGGCGAGCCCAAGACGTTCTCCTGGATGGACTACCGGGACCTGATCGTGGCCATCCACCAGCACCTGGACGCACCACTGCTGTGGTGCTGGCACAACCTGAACGTGCACCTGGCCGGTCAACTCGCCGACTTCGCCGCCGAGAACGCCGACTGGTTACGTCTCTTCCAGCTCCCCGCCTACGCTCCTGAGCTCAATCCAGCCGAGGGTGTCTGGTCGCTGCTCCGCCGGGCGCTGGCCAACTTCGCCGTCACCGACTGCCCGGGCTCGTCCGGCTCGTCAAACGCAAGCTGAAAAAGATCCAATACCGGCCCCACCTGCTCACCGGCTGCCTGGCCCAGACCGGACTCACCCTGGATACCCCGCAAAGCCATGACCGACTCTACGAATTCAACCTGTGTAGACGCCCGGACGGCCCAGAACGAGGGTCTGACCTGGGGAAACGATCGCAAGATCATCCCGCATATGTCCCCTGATCATGGTCTTACGGCTGCATGCGGGCACCGTCGGCTGCCTATCAAGGTCCACAAAGCGAAAGACCTGCGGCTGAGAAACCGCAGGTCAGTGGCTGAAATGCCTGTTCAGGTGAGTGCCCCCGGCAGGATTCGAACCTGCGGCACCCGCTTTAGGAGAGCGGTGCTCTATCCCCTGAGCTACGGAGGCGGACTCTCGTAAGCCTAGCGAAAGTCTGGCACTGCGTGGGACGTGGAGCCGGGGTGAGTTTGGTGGGGTTGGTTATGGGTGCTCTGAGCTGCGGTAAAGGCATGACAAGTGGTTGGAATCTTGTGGATCCGGCGTGGATAGCGTCTGCCTGTGACCAGGAGGCGATGCAAGCAGGCGCGGCGGCGGCCTGTCGTGTTGTTCGGGGCGTTGTTGGCGCCGGCGATCCTTGCGGGGGGGTTGTTGGCTGGGGAGATGCGGGGGTTTGAGGGGAGTGTCCCGGCGGTGGTTCGGGAGCGGGTCGTGCGGGTGGGGTTCGGGCCGATGGTGGTTCGGGCGCCGGCGCATCCGGATCGGCTGTACGAGGGGAGCGTGCCGGCTCCCGTTCGTGTGGTGAGTCGGCCGCGGGCTGTTGTCCCGGCGGCGGTGCCGCCTGTCGGGGATGTGGAGCCTGGGGTGGAGGAGCCTGTTATGCCGGCTCCGGTGCGGACTCAGACTCAGGTGGGGTGTTCGGGGGAGTGGGTGAACACCTGGCTGTGGGATCTGTGCCGGGACGAGGAGGAAGGGGTGGGGTTGAAGGTCGGTGGGAGTTTGGTGCCTGGCATCTGATAGGCCCTGTTTCGGGTGGCGGGATCTGGCTGGTCGCGGGGGGTGGGCGGACAGAGTGCGCTTTTTGTCTCATAACAGCTCTCCCGAGTTCGGTCCGGGCACTCGGGGGGCTGTAGTAACGTGCGTGCCTGACCCAGGTAACGAGTTTGCAAACGGAGGAGTCGAACGTGCCAGCCCCTCGATCAGCGGGTCTGATCGCGGTAGTCATGGCGGTGGCTTCTCTTTTCGTGCCTTCCGGGCAGGGGCGCGCTCAGGCGCAGGTGGCGCAGAAGCAGGAGCGGCAGGCGCCGGGCGACCTGGCGGCTCTGCGCAAAGAGGCCGAGCGGTCGGCCAAGGAGCTCGAGGACGCCACCAGGGCACTGGAGAAGCGGCGGTCGGACATCGCTGCCTCCGAGAAGCAGCTGAAGACCAAGCTGGCGGCTCTGCAGGATCTGGAGCAGCGGGTCGCGGTGATGCGGCAGCCGGTGTCGCAGATGGCCGAGCTGCTGTATGAGCAGCCGATCATGGCGGACGGGATCGTGCCGTTCCTGTCCGGGACCGCGGACGAGACGACGCTACGGGCGCTCAGCGACGTGACTCAGATCGTCTCTGTACGGCAGCAGGCCGTCGAGCAGACCAGCGTGCTGTACCAGCAGGCCGAGGGGCTGGCCGCGGAGGCGCAGGAACTGCGGGCCGGCAACCTGCTGGCCGAGGCACAGCTGGCGGTCGAGGTGGACACGCTCCGGCAGCGTTCCGACAAGATCGTGAAGTCGCTGACCGCCGCGCTCGTGAAGATGGGCATCAAGATCGACAAGGTCGGGCGGGCGGCGCTGGGATGCAACCCGTTGCGGGCGGCGACGGCCAACGACTATCCCAACGGGCTGATTCCGAAGAGCATGCTCTGTCCGTTGCAGCAGAAGGGTTTCAGTCTGAGGGCCGACGCCACCATCGCGTTCGTGAGCCTGAACGAGGCCTATCGGAAGCGGTTCGGGAAGAGCATCTGCGTCACCGACGCCTATCGGAGTCTGGCCGAGCAGCAGTCGGTCTACTACCGGCGGCCGGGGTTCGCCGCCGTGCCGGGGCGGAGCAACCACGGGCTCGGGCTGGCCGCGGACCTGTGTGGCGGGGTGGAGAGGTCCGGGTCGGCGGAGTTCGTCTGGATGGAGAAGAACTCGAAGAGGTATGGGTGGTTCCATCCCTCCTGGGCCTACACCGGCCCGTTCGAGCCATGGCACTGGGAGTACGATCCCAAGATCGATTCGCTGCTCTAGCGCACTAGGCGACCTGTGAACTGCAGAAGGCGCAGCGGGACGCGGCCTTGGGGATTTCCGACAGGCATTCGGGACAGTCACGGGTCTTCGATCCGATCTTGGCGACGCTGCGGTCCTTGAGGTGCGTGTACGGCTTCACCAGCAGGAAGTAGATCACCGCGGAGACCATCAGGAACGAGATGACCGCGTTGATGAAGTTGCCGTACATGAAGTTGGATCGGCCGACCGTGACCTTGAGTGAGGAGAAGTCGGGCAGGCCACCGAACGCCGAGATCAGCGGGGTGAGGAGGTCGGCCACGAACGACTGCACGATCGAGTTGAAGGCCGCCCCGATGACGACCGCCACGGCCAGGTCGATGACGTTCCCCTGCATGAGGAACCTCTTGAATCCGCTCATGGGGAAAATCGTAGCTGAGCGATTACGTTGAGTTAGCTTTGATGGTGATCGAAAGGTGGCCGGTCGTCTGGGCGGAGGCGAGTTCGGCGGCTTGGGTCGGGGTGGTGGCGAGCACCACTAAGGCGCCGTGAGTTTCGCTCGTCGTCTTGGGCGTCTGCGGGATCGTGATGATCCGTACGTCCTCGGCTACTGTGCGGGCCGGATGGACTTCCTCGTCGGATGCCAGGATGGTGATCGTGGCTCCTGGGGTGAGGAGGCTCGCGGTCGCGGCGTCGGCGATGCGGACCGGGGTGGCGACCATGCCCGGTGGGAGCCGGTAGGAGTGGAGCAGGCGGACATCTGTCAGCGGCTCGCCCTTGCGCATGGGGCTCGCCAGGATCTGGCCCGCCGCGGCTGTGCGTACGGCACCTGTGGGTGGATGGTTGAGGGCCGCAGGGGTCAGGTCGGCTGGGCCGAGAGGGCCGGGAGACAGGTCGCGGGCCGCGACCAGGACCGTCGGGGCCTGCTCGGGGCGGGTGGCGATGAAGGCCGACATGACGGCCAGGGCGGCCAGCGCCGCCGCGACGAGGCGGCGGCGACGGCCGTAGCGGATCAGCCAGGCCCGGATCACGGCAGCTCGAAGGGGAGCTTGATGCCGTCGAGAGTCGCCCCGCACGGGCAGGTGCGCTCGTCTGGGAGGGCTTGTACGGTCTCCGCCACCAAGGTGCGCATGCGGGTGACGTTTTGCGCGAAGAACTCCAGGACCTCGTCGTGCGTGACGCCCTGGCCGGCCTCGACGCCGGCGTCATGGTCGGTCACCAGAGAGAGCGAGATGTAGCAGAGGGCCAGCTCTCGGGCCAGGACGGCCTCGGGGAATCCGGTCATGCCGACGATCGACCACCCGTTGCCCGCGAACCACTGGGACTCCGCTCGCGTCGAGAAACGCGGGCCCTCGATGACCACCAGGGTGCCGCCGTCGACCGTCTCCCAGCCGGTCGAGCGAGCGGTTTCCACCGCGACGGCACGGCCTGAGGGGCAGTAGGGGTCGGCGAAGGAGACGTGGACCGCACCGTCCACGTCGTAATACGTCTGGACGCGGCCTGAGGTGCGGTCTACGAGTTGGTCGGGGATGACCATGGCGCCGGGGCCGTACTCGGCTCTCAGCGAGCCTACGGCGCTGGGGGCGAGCACCTGGCGCACGCCGAGCATGCGCAGAGCCCAGAGGTTGGCGCGGTAGGGGATGCGGTGTGGGGGGAAACGGTGATCTCGCCCGTGTCTGGGGATGAACGCCACCGAACGGGTGCCGATGCGTCCGACTGTGACGACGTCGCTCGGGGGGCCGTAGGGGGTGGCGAGCTTGATCTCTTCCGCGTCGTCGAGCAGTGAGTAGAAGCCGGAACCGCCGATGACGCCGATGTCTGCGCGAGGGACCATGGCCGAGAGAGTAGCCGGATCGGGGACGGGGCAGGGTGAGCCGAATTCCGTTCTGGGGATAACTTGATTTCTGCTGCTCGAGGGTCCCGGATTTAGGGGTTCGGCCGGCCTGGTGTCCAGGGGGTCGGAAGCTCCGGTGGATCCGAGGGTCCCAGCAAAGGGAGGGCGGGATGGCCGATGCGCGGGGATTCGGGATCCCTGGTGGGTGGAGGCCGACCTCAAATTTCTGCCGTCGGCGGCGGTGCGCATGCGGGCGGGTTGCTGGGGCCGTCGACGCCGATGTGGGCGAGGAGATCCGCGTGGGGCTGGGCATGGGTGCGGTGGCGCGCAAGTGTGGCCAGGCTGAGGGTGACGTGGGCCCGCGTGAGGGTTGGGTGTGAGGGCAGACGCCTGTGTCTCGCTGCGGTGGCGCGCGGGTTTGGGCCTTGGGTGAGGCGTGCATGCGGGGCCGACGCATGCACCTGGCCGCAGTGGTGGACGGTGTGGGTCCACGCGAGGTGTGGAGGTCGCGGTGGTGGACGGTGTGGGTCTGCGGCGAGGTGTGGAGGTCGCGGTGGTGGACGGTGTGGGTCCGCGCGAAGCGTGGATGGTCGCGGTGGACCGGTGTGGGTCCGTGTGAGGTGCGGGTGTGAGGCCGACGTGGGCCTACACCAGGCGCACGTGCGGGGCCGATGTCGGTCCCGTGTGAGGGCTGGGTGTGGGGTCCACCGGGGGCCTGTGTCCCAGGTCGGTGCGCGCACGCGGAAACGTACGCGCGCGAAACCCACCCAGGTGTCCATGGCCGCGGCGGTCGGCGCTGGGCGGCCAGGTCCTGGGGCGGCTACTGAAAAGATCCGCGGGAGGCCGCGGTCGCTGACGGGAGGGTCAGTTGGAGGCTGCGGCGGGGGCGGCGGCAGGGGTGGACGTGCTCGTGTCCGCGGACTTGCTCTCCGCGGGCTTCGACGACGAGGAAGAAGAGGGCGTCGTGGAAGTCGAGGTAGACGACGAGCGGTTGTCGGTCCGGTAGAAGCCCGAACCCTTGAACACGATGCCGACAGCCGAGAAGACCTTCCGCAGGTTCCCCTCGCAAGCAGGGCAAATCGTCAACGCGTCGTCAGTGAACTTCTGAACGACCTCAAGCTGCTCGCCGCAGTCGTTGCAGGCGTACTGGTACGTCGGCACGCGCTCCTCCTTAAGGTCTGGCACTCGAGGGATGCGACTGCTAATGGTAACCGATTAGGTCAAACGCCTATTCCAGTCCCCGCTCTCCGTACCAGCCCGCCAGCTTTCCGCTGCGGCTCACGGCGCGCAGGCGGCGTTCGACCTGGTCACGGCAGGAGGCGGTGGTGACCAGCAAGATCTGGTCCTCCACCCTGATCCTGGTATTTCCGGTGGGGACGAAGGATTTGCCGTCGCGGACGATCAGGGTCACCTGCGCCCCGGCGGGCAGGCGGAGCTCGAAGATCTCCACGCCGTGCAGCCGCGAGCCGGGAAACACCTTGACCTGCAGCAGGTCCGCCTTGAGCTCTTCGAGCGGCGCGGCCTCCACCTCCAGGTCGTGCGCCTCCCCGGGCGCCGCCACCCCGAGCAGCCGGGCCACGAAGGGCAGTGTCGGCCCCTGCAGCAGCGTGAACACGATGACGATCACGAAGACCTCGTTGAAGATCTCCTTGGATCCCTCCACGTTCGACGCCCAGGGGATGGTGGCGAGCACGATCGGGATCGCGCCGCGCAGCCCCGCCCACGACAGGAACGCCTGTTCGCGCCAGCTCACCCTGCCCGCCCGCAGCGCCCACGACAGCAGCGAGCTCACCATGACCGAGAGCGGCCGCGCCAGGAGCACCAGGACGGTGCCGGCGATCAGGCCGGGCACGATGGACGAGGGCATCTCCTTGGGGCTGGCCAGCAGACCGAGCATGACGAACAGCCCGATCTGCGCCAGCCACGCGGCCCCCTCCGCGAACCCCCTGGTCGCCGCCCGGTGCGGCAGCCGCGAATTGCCCAGGATCAACGCCGTCAGGTAGACGGCCAGGAACCCCGAGCCGTGGATCAGCACGGCCCCGCCGTACGAGACGAATGTGAGCGAAAGCACGGCGAGCGGATAGAGGCCGGAGGCGGGGAGCGCGACGCGGCGCAGCGCGTACGCGCCCGCGGGGCCGACGGCCAGGCCGACCGCGGCGCCGATGATCAGCTCGACCGTGGTCTCGAGGAGGAACGTTCCCGGGGACGCCGAAGAGCGTCCCGCCCCGCTGAGCAGCATCACGGCGATCACCGTGGGGGCGTCGTTGAAGCCGGACTCGGCCTCCAGCACGCCCGCCAGCCGGGGTGGGAGCGGCAGTCTGCGCAGCACGGAGAAGACGGCGGCGGCGTCCGTTGAGGCCAGGACCGCGCCGAGGATCAGCGCCGTCGTCTGGTCTATGCCGAGAAGCGCCTGTACGACCAGCGCCACCACGACGATGCTGACCGTCACGCCCACGGTCGCCAGGATCATGGCCAAGGGGACTGAACGCCGTACGTGAGACCAGTTCGTAGTAAGTCCGCCTTCGGCCAGGATCAACGCCAGCGCCGTGAGGCCGATCTGCTGGGCGAGCTGGGGGTTGTCGAAGGGGATCCCGAACCCGGCCTCGCCCAGGACCAGGCCGAAGCCGAGGAACACGAGCAGGCTGGGCAGGCCGGTGCGGTGCGCGACGCGTACGGACGCGATGGCCGCGATGACAATTGCGGCACCAAGAAGAAGCCAGACATCTAGTGTCATCTGGCCCCCTCTCGTACCTGCGGTCACATAAGCCTAGTGAGTCCCTCCGGGGTCGCGGCAAAACGGACGTGCCGGTCATGAGGCTCCGCCGGGATGCCGTCGATCAGCTCGCCGTCGTGCAGCAGGGCGACCGTCGGTACGTTGGGGCCCACCCTGGCCAGGGCACGATCGTACGAGCCGCCGCCGCGACCCAGACGTACACCCGTCGCCCTGTCCACCGCCAGGGCCGGGACGATCACGAGGGCGGCGGTGCGGATGGCGTCGACGCCGCGGCGGGTGTCGACCGGCTCCATGATCCCGAAACGGCCCGGGGTGAGCGAGTCCGGTCCGTCGTACACCGCCCAATCCAGGTCATTGTCCTCAAGCAGGACGGGGAGGATAACGGTGGCTCCATGTTTCCAGAGAGCGAACACGAGCCCGTGTGTATCCGGCTCCGACCCCGTTGACCAGTAGCAGGCCACGAGACCGGCCATCTGGACCCACGGCTGGTCGAGCAGCGTTTCGCGGATCTTGATGGAGTTTGCCCGCTGTTGTTCGGGGGAGAGGGAGGCACGTGCCGAGCTCAGCTCGCGACGCAGGTTCAGCTTGTCCACAGATACCTCCACTAGGGTCTACTCATGGCTGACTTCGACCCTGTGACGAAAGCCGTCGTGCCCGCCGCGGGTCTGGGCACCCGGTTCCTTCCGGCGACCAAGGCGACACCGAAGGAGATGTTGCCCATCGTCGACAAGCCCGCGATCCAGTATGTCGTCGAGGAGGCAGCCTCCGCTGGGCTCCTCGACGTCCTCATGGTCACCGGCAAGAATAAACGCTCCATCGAGGATCACTTCGACCGCGCGTTCGAGCTGGAGGAGGCCCTTGAGGCCAAGGGCGACGAGCACCGGTTGTCCCAGGTACGCGAGCCGGCCTCGCTGGCGACGCTCCACTACGTACGTCAGGGCGAGCCCAAGGGGCTCGGCCACGCGGTGCTCTGCGCCAAGCAGCACGTCGGCGGCCACCCCTTCGCCTGTCTGCTCGGCGACGACCTGATCGACTATCGCGATCCGCTGCTCAAGCGCATGATCGAGGTGCGTGACACGTTCGGCGGGAGCGTGATCGCGCTGATGGAGGTGCCCAAGGAGCAGGTCTCCCTGTACGGCGTCGCGACCATCGAGGCGACCGCCGACGACGACGTCGTACGCGTGACGGACCTGGTGGAGAAGCCGCCGGCCGACGAGGCGCCGTCCAACTGGGCGATCATCGGGCGCTACGTGATCGACCCCGCCGTGTTCGAGGTGCTGGAGAACACGCCGCCGGGGCGCGGGGGCGAGATCCAGCTCACCGACGCGCTGCGCACGCTCGCCGGACGCGGGTCCGGGGACGGCGGGCCCGTGCACGGGGTGCTGTTCAGAGGGCGCAGGTACGACACCGGCGACAAGTTGGACTATTTGCGGACGGTGGTGAAGTTCGCGGCGGGCCGGGAGGACCTGGCGCCCGATTTCGTGCCGTGGCTGCGGGAGTTCCTCGATGAAATCGGTTGACGAGCATCTGGCTGAGATCCTGGCCACTGTTCGTCCGCTGGCGCCGCTGGAGCTGGAGTTGGAGCAGGCGCTGGGGGCGACGCTGGCCGAGGAAGTGGTGTCGCCGGTGCCGCTGCCGCCGTTCGACAACTCGGCCATGGATGGCTATGCCGTACGGTCTGCCGATATTTCGGATGTTCCGGTTACGTTGCCGGTGACGGACGATGTGGCGGCCGGGTCCGAAGAGCTGCGGGCCGTGGGGCCCGGGCACGCCGTACGGATCATGACCGGTGCTCCCATGCCCGCCGGGGCCGATGCCGTGGTGCCGGTCGAGTGGACGGACGGGGGGACGGTCACCGTACAGATCTCCCGGCCGGTGAGCGCCGGCAACGCGATCCGGCTCGCGGGCGAGGACGTGCAGGCCGGCGAGGTCGTGCTCAAGCCGGGCACGGTGATCGGGCCCTCCCAGCTCGGGATCATCGCCGGGGTGGGGCGGCGGCGGGTCTGGGCGCGGCCCCGGCCCAGGGTCGTCGTCATCTCGACGGGCGCGGAGCTGGTCGAGCCGGGTGGTCCGCTGGCTCCCGGGCAGATCTGGGACTCCAACAGCTTCACGCTGACCGCCGCCGTGCGGGAGGCCGGAGGTGAGGGGTTCCGGGCGGGGTCCGTCGGGGACGATCCGCGCGTACTCCTCGATCGGCTCGACACCCACCTGATGCGGGCCGATGCGATCATCACCAGCGGTGGTGTGTCCATGGGGGCGTACGAGCCGGTCAAGGAGGCTCTGTCGCCGCTGGGAACCGTCCGGTTCGAGAAGGTGGCGATGCAGCCGGGGATGCCGCAGGGGTTCGGCGTGCTGGGGGAGGACCAGGTGCCGATCTTCGCGCTGCCCGGCAACCCGGTGTCGTCCTATGTGTCTTTCATGCTGTTCGTACGTCCGGCGCTCGACAAGATGCGCGGGCTCCCGGCGGACATGCCGGAATCGGTGACCGCCCGCCTGACCAGGCCGGTGCGCTCGCCCGCCGGACGGCGGTCGTTCCTGCGCGGCGTGCTGGCCTCGGACGGCACGGTGTCGCCGGTGCACGGGCAGGGCTCGCATCAACTCGCCGCCCTGGCCTCGGCGAACGCGCTGATCGTGGTGGCGGAGGACGTGACCGAGATGCCCGAGGGGGCGACTGTCGAGGTGATCCGGCTGTGAGCGACTCGGGGCTGACCCATGTGGATGAGACCGGGGCCGCTCGCATGGTGGACGTCTCCGCCAAGGACGTGACGGCTCGCACCGCCACGGCGACCGGGCGGGTGCTGCTGTCGGGCGAGGTCGTGGAACTGCTGCGGTCCGGCGAGGTGCCCAAGGGCGACGCGCTGGGCGTGGCGCGGATCGCGGGGATCATGGGGGCGAAACGGACGCCCGATCTGATCCCGCTCTGCCATCCGATCGCGTTGCACGGGGTGAAGGTCACGCTGGACGTCGAGGACTGGGGCGTGGCGATCACCTGCCGGGTGAAGACGGCCGACCGCACCGGTGTGGAGATGGAGGCGCTGACGGCGGTCTCCGTGGCCGCGCTGGCGCTGATCGACATGGTCAAGGCGGTCGATCCGGCCGCGGTGATCACCGATGTGCGGGTGGAGGAGAAGCTGGGCGGCAAGACCGGCCGCTGGACCAGGGAGCCGGAATGATCCGCGCACTCGTGATCACGGTGTCGAACCGGGCGTCGGCCGGGGTTTATGCGGATAAATCCGGGCCGCTGCTCGTCGACCTGCTGCGCCGCGATGCGGGCTGCGAGGCCGTGGAGGGCCCCTTGGTGGTGCCCGACGGAGAGCCGGTCGAAGGAGCGCTCCGTGACGGGGTGGCGCAGGGGTACGACGTCATCGTGACCACCGGGGGGACTGGGTTGACGCCCATGGATCTGACCCCGGAGATGACGGCCCGAGTAATTTCTCGGGAAATTCCCGGTATAGCTGAGGCCATTCGGCTGGCGAATCGGGAAAAGGTCCCGACCTCGATTCTGTCCAGAGGACTGGCCGGCCAGGCGGGCGCTACCTTGATCGTTAATTTGCCCGGATCGTCGGGTGGCGTACGCGATGGCGTCGCCGTACTCGCGCCGATTCTCCAGCATGCGGTCGATCAGATCCGGGGAGGCGATCACCCGCGCTGATCGCGGTTCCCTGATGCGTGGCGACATCGTGCCCGTTGGGGGGATGATGAGTGGGTGGATCGACTTCGTGGCTGGCCGGTGACCCTGAACGAAGGTCCGGTAGGCCTCCGGCCGCTGCGGCTGAGCGACGTGCGCGTGTGGCGCGAGACCCGGCTGCGAAACGCCGACTGGCTACGCCCCTGGGAACCCAGCAATCCCGAGACACCGCTGTTCAGGACCGGGCTCGGCCCGTACGTCTCCATGGTCGGCACCCTGCGCCGCGAGGCCCGGCAGGGCCTGGCGATGCCGTGGGTGATCACGTACGGAGGGCGCTTCGCGGGGCAGCTGACCGTGGGCGCGATCGTGTGGGGCGCCGCCCGTTCCGCCCAGGTCGGCTACTGGATCGACGGCGCGCTCGCCGGGAAGGGGATCACCCCCACCGCCCTCGCCATGGCCGTTGACCATTGCTTCTTCACCACGGGGCTGCACCGGCTGGAAGCGAACATCCGCCCCGAGAATCAAGCCAGCCGACGGGTGGTTGAGAAGCTCGGATTCCGGGAAGAAGGCATTCGGCGGCGCCAACTCCACATCGACGGGGCCTGGCGCGATCACATTTGCTACGCGTTGACCGCTGAGGACATTCCTGGCGGCCTGCTCGTGCAGTGGCGTCGCGCGCGTGAGTCAGCTGCTCACGGGGGGCCTTCCGTCGAAGAGGTTTGACGATCTCGCGACACACCGCACCGAATGCTCGTCAATTAGTGACACGCGGTCTTACGGTGCGTGACGTGAGCACATTGAAGGCGCGACGAGCACACTCGCGTCTTTGTGCTGCCCGGAGGTGCCCATGAGTAGCGCCTTCCTCTATCTGGTCATCGTCGTGATGTGGCTTTGCGTCCTGATCCCGATGTGGCTGCGCAAGGACAAGACGAACCTGGCCGAGCTGGCCGAGCTCGAAGAGCACTACACCGGCGAACACCAGCTTCCCGATCTCGACAACCTGGACCCATCGGACGCGGACGAGGACGACGGGTCGTCTCCTGCCGAGGTCGAGAAGGTCGATGTGCGCCAGTTCCGGCTCCGGCGCCGCGCCATCATCGTGGCCCGCCGGAGGCGGCTGCTGTTCTTCACCACGCTGCTGGTGCTGGCCTCTGTCGTGACGGCCGCGGTCAAGATGATCCCGTGGTGGGCCGTGGCTCCCTCGGTCGTCATCATGTTCGCGTACATGGCGTTCCTCCGCATCGCCGTACAAGTCGATAGGGAACGCCGCGAACGGGGCCGTCAGGCGCGCGCTGAGCGCCTGCGGCGCGCACGTGAGCGGCGGCGGGCCGCGGAGGAGGCCGCCCAGGCTGAGGTCATCGATCTCGCGGCGCTGCAGGCGGACGTTCTGTTCGATCAGTACGCCGAACCGCCCAAGCGGGCGGTGGGCGACTGAAACGTTGGCGCGAGGACCCCTCAGAGTTTGCTAATCTGGTCGAGTCCTTGGGGATGTAGCGCAGTCCGGTAGCGCACTTCGTTCGCATCGAAGGGGTCAGGGGTTCGAATCCCCTCATCTCCACCAGGAAGATGCAAGTGAGAAGGGTCTTCGGAGTAATCCGGGGGCCCTTTTCTCATGTCTGGGAGCCGATCGGGGAGCCATCCCGTCGGATTTTCTGCGGCCGTTCCGAGGCCCGGTCGCTTGGTGATCTTGCGGAATGCCGGCCCGCACGTTCGAGGCGTTCGGTGAGGTGCCGGCGCCCGTGCAGAGGACCAGGTGGTGTCGTCAAGCCTGCCCGAAGTCGGTGCAGTGTGCGATCGTCGCATCGTCCGCCGCCACCGCGTGATGTGCCTCCGCCTGCCGGACCCGGCGAATGATTTCGTCTGGTCCGCTCGACGCCAGGACGGCCATGACCCCTGGCCAGTCGGTGAGCCCGAACCGGTCCACGATGCCGCCGGCGCCATTGCTGAGGAGCACGACGCCGGCATCGGTCAGCTCGGAGATCGGACAACTTCCGGTGATGGCCTCGTCCGCCGCCCGCGGGTCGTCCTTGGCCACCCAGAAGCCACCCGGTTGGTTCCGGTTCGAGCGTAAGTCGTTGAGGATCCGGTGGTACTCGTCACTGCCTCTGGCGGCGGTCTCCAGCGCGGGCTCGTACGAGCGGCTGATCACGACCTCCCGGGGATCGGAGACGACGAGCGGCGCGCTGTCCGCTTTGTCGAGCACGACGTACGCGTCGCCGAGCACCAGGTACTCGACGAGGCCATTGGACAGGCGCAGGATGGTTACCGCCGCCGACGGGCTTATGCGGTTGGCGACGTCGCAGGTGTCCCGATGATCGTCCGTAACCTGCTCGATGGCATCGGCGAGCACTGCCGGAAGGTCGCGGTCCTGTGCGAGTGACAGGAGACCGAGGAGACTGCCTCCCAAGCGGTTGGCATACCAGGCCACGCCGTGCCGGCAGATCGATTCCGTGCCGGGGATGCCGGCACCGTCGACCAACACGGCCGCCGTCGGCAAGGCCCCGGTGAAGTCCTCGTTCGCGCGGTCGGCCCGCCCCGCGGCAGCGCTCGCCATGGCCACCCGCATGTCCTACCGCCGCCCTCTCGCCGATCAGAGCGTCCACCGTAACAATCACCGGCCCGCCGAAACGTACACAGCTGCAGTCGGGGAAGCTCGTCGTCCCTGCGGGTCCGTGGAGCGGCGAGCCCGTGTGCTGGGCTCCAGCCGGCCCGCGTCCGTCGTGTGACGGATCACGCATTGCGATGCTCTTCTCCGTTTTCCACCATCGCTTGCCGAATGACGAGAAGATCACGCGCATGTGCTTACGCCGTCACCGCCTTCCCTCAGGAGCAGCCCTGTGACCACGACACCGATCGACCTCGAGGTCGGCGCCATCATCGATGCCTACCGGACCTGCGAGTTCGCCAACCCTCGGGGCTGACGGCACCCCGCTGACCTGGCCCACTGCGGCCTGGCGCCGGGCAGATGGCACGCTGCTCGTCACCACCAGCCTGGCCTTCGCGCAGAAGGCGCTCAACGTCCGCCGGGACGGACGCGTCGCACTGCTCTTCTCCGACCCCACTGGCAGCGGCCGCGCCGATGCGCCTCAGGTCTTCGTCAGCGGAACCGCGACCTGCCCCGATGAGATCCGGACCGGGCCGGACGAGGCGGTTGAGTACTGGCGTACGCTCTTCGAACGGCAGCCGCACAGCCGAAGCTACGTCCGGGCCCCCGGCCGGTGGTTCATGGACTGGTACTACCTGCGGCTCTTCATCACCGTGACACCCACCCGGGTCGAGGTACGGCCACCGCTCGCCGAGTTGACCGCCGCCGAACAGCCCGCGGCACCAGCCACCACGGACCTGCCCGGCGCTGACCTGATCGCCCGCTTCCCGAGCGCGGTCCTCGGCGCCCGGGACGACTCCGGGGCACCGCTGCTGGTGCGCACGCGGCCAAGGGCCACCGCCGACGCCTTCACCATCGCGACGGACGCCGCCGATGGCATCGTGCCGGGCACGGCCAGCCTGCTCGTGCACCGGCACGACGAACGGCTCAACGCCATGCACAACGCGCTGATCCGCGGCGAACTTCACGCCGACGGCGACCAATGGACGATGGTCCCGCGGAAAGTGATCGAGCCGGCCGGATCCGGCCGCATCAGCGACGCGTTCCCCACCCTGCGCAACGCCCGCCGCTCCACGCTCCGCTACCTGGAGCGGCGCGGCCTGTCCCGGCCCCGGGTTCAGTGGGACCAGTTCCAGCTGCTCGCCACATCCGGCAACGACGCATAACGCCGGCTGGGCAGGACGGCAGGGTCACCGGCCCTGCAGTCCGCAGCCCTCACCGGGCGTCGGTGAGGAGCCGACGAAACGCCGGATTCGGGTCGGCGCGACGGCGTCGCAGGGCTCGAGTGCCTGCGATGAGGACGACGGAGACGGCGCGGCGGCGGGTGACCGGCGCGAGAGCAGGTATCCCGTCAGCGCGGCGAGCAGGCCGGCCAGACCGGCCGCCGCGAAGCCGCCCGCCGGCACGGACGCGTCGATCGCCACTCCCACGACCGGGGAGCCGAGCGCGAACCCCGCGCTCGCCGCCGAGGATTGCAGGCCGGTCGCCTCACCTCGTACACCGGCCGGCGTCAGCCGGCTCACCGCGTCGGAGACCGTGGAAAGGGTCGGTGCGGTGAGCAGCCCGGCACCGATGACGGCCACGCACAGCCAAGGCCAGTCATGGGCGAGTCCGGCCGGAATCGTCACCAGCCCGAGCAGGCTGAGCAGCAGCCAGGTGGGCATCGGCCGGGGCAGCGCTCCGTACACCAGACCGCCCACGACGGACGACACCCCGAGCACGGCGATGACCACGGCCGCCCACGAGACCTGGCCGGCTTCTCGAAGAGTGGCGACGATGGCCAGGTCGACGCCGCTGAGCAGCATCGCGACGCCGAACCCCATCGTCAGAACAGCGACCATGCGCGCTCCCAGCCACTCCCGGCGCCGGGGCCGGCCCGCTGCCTCGCCGTCCACCTCGTCCTCGGCCCGCAGCGGCGGGTTGAGCAGGGCGATCCCTGCCCCGCCGGCGACGATCGCGGCGCCCACTCCCCATGCCACCACGCCGGGGGACACCGTCGCCGCGCACAGGATGACCACCGCCGGCCCCACCATGTACGACAGCTCGCCCGCCACCGACTCCAGCGCGAACGCTGCCCGCCGCTGCTCTGCCGCCGTCATCGCGGCGATCGCCTGCCTGGTAACCGATTGGACCGGCACCATCAGCAGACCGGCGGCGAAGGAGGCGCCCAGCAAGATCACGTACGGCAGCACGGGCACGGTCAGCCAGAACACGAGCTGCGGCACAACCGTGGCCAGCAGTACGGTACGCAGGCCCCGCCGGTCGATCATCCGCCCCAGCAGCGGCCCGCCCAGCGCGACACCGGCGGTGAGCGCCGCCACCACGGCTCCCGCCGCCGCGTAACTCATGTCGAGGGCAACGACGACGTACATCGTCAACGCCATCGCGTCCGCCGTGATCGCGGTACGCGCGAGCAGCGAGATGCCAAGCAGCGGCGTCATCCCCGGCACCGCGAGCACCTGGCGAAATCTGGTCACCGTTTTGACGCTAGATCACCCGTTGTGCCATAGGAAGTCGTTAATTCATTGGAACCGACATAATGAACGCTTATGGCACGTGATCTGGAGACCGCACTGCTGCGCTCGTTCGTCACCGCCGTACGAGCGGGCAGCATCAGCCGTGCGGCGGCGGCGCTCGGCCGCACCCAGCCCGCGCTCAGCCAGCAGTTGCGCAAGCTCGAGAGGGATGTCGGCAGCCCGCTGCTGCACCGGGCGCCGTCCGGCGTCTCGCTGACCCGGGCGGGTGAGGAACTGCTGCCCTACGCCGAGCGCATTCTCGCGCTGTCGGCACAGGCACTCGCCGAAACGGGACGTACGCTCACCGGGCATTGCGGGGTGGGACTCCTCGAAGATCTCGCCGCTTCCCGCCTTCCTCAGGCACTCGCCGACCTCGCACGGCTGCACCCCGACACGACACTGGAGGTCCTCAGCCTCTCCAACGCGGCGATGCGGGAGGCCTATGACACGGGCCGTGTCCAGCTCGTGCTCGACGAGGCCGCGGTTCTTCCCTGGCCGCCGCGCTGGACGGTGCGTCTGCCGCTGGTCTGGGCGGTCGGGCAAGGTGTCGCCACCGACGCCGATCCGCTGCCGGTGGTGCTGTTCTCGAACGCGTGCGCCTGGCGAACGTCCGTGCTGGAAACGATGGAAGGCACAGGGCGCCGCTGGCGGGTGGCGTTCGAGAGCAACAGTCTCGCCGGAGTACTCGCCGCGCTACGGGCCGGGCTCGGAGTCGCGGCACTCCTGCCCGCCAACCTCGAGCCGGCCATGGCCTGCCACGACGCGGCGGCGTTGCCTGCTCTGCCGGACGTCGAACTCGGCCTTGCCCGCCACCCCGGTACCGAAGGTGATGCGCTGATCGACGCTGTGGAGACCGCCCTGCGGCGGATGCTCTGAGCCGTAAGCCTGTCCCCGCCGGCCGCCGGGAGGTCTCAAGGGACCGCATCGGGGTGGCGCGGCGTACCGGCGGTTCCGTTGCCGCTGGACGTCCGACACCCTGCACCCCGAGGGCGACTCGCCTTCCGCCCGGTCGGGGACGACGAGGAAGTCGTCGTCCCCGCAAAGCCCGACGACGTGGCATGGAGACGGCCGCGTGTGGAGATCGCGTGATGGCCCGCCGATGTCACTCCTGGTCGCGAGGTGTCACTGGAGTGCCAGGGGCTAACTGATCAGGCTTCTGATCGCCGCGGCGACGGCGTCGGGTTGAGTTTCCGGTAGAAAGTGCCCACCCGGCAGCATCAGGGTGCGGACATCCGGCGCCCAGCCGTGCCAGATCGCCGAGGGGTCGAACGGCAGGACCATGTCGCCGGGGTCCTGCCAGATCGCCAGGGTAGGAGGTTTGACGCGCCGGTCGGCCTGCCGATCCTCGCTGTCGTGGGCCACATCGACGAAGGCGCTGGCCCGGTAGTCCTGGCAGATGGCGTGGATCGTTTCCGGATTGCGCGTCGCGGCCAGGTATGCCTCACGGACGTCGGCGTCGAATGTGCCGGGCTCGGCCCAGGCATCGAGGAAGTGGCCGAAGAACGTGTCGGGGTCAGCGCCGATCATCCGCTCGGGCAGGTCGTTGAGCTGCGCGAGGAAATACAGGTGGAAACCGAAGACGCCACCCACGCCCGCCAGCGACGCCCACATGTCGGCAGTGGGGATGACGTCGATCACGCCGAGGTGAGCGACGGCGTCGGGGTGATCCAACGCGGCGCGGAAGGCGACCAGCGCTCCACGGTCATGACCGACCAGGCTGAAACGGTCGTGGCCGAGCTGCCGCATCAGTGCCACCATGGTCGCCGCGGTCACACGCTTGGCGTACTGTTCGTGGCCACCCTCCGGCTTGGCGCTGGCCCCGTAGCCGGGCAGGTCGGGGCAGATGACGCGGAAGCCGTCTGCCAGCGCCGGAGCGACATGCCGCCAGGTCAGATGGGTCTGTGGGAAGCCGTGAAGCAACAGCAGCGGTGGTCCCTCTCCTCCTGAAGCCACATGGAGGTCAAGGCCGTCCACCCGGACCGTGTGTTCGTCGAAGCCTGAGATCGTTGAGGGCATCGGCTCAGGCTGCCATCAGCAACCGACAATTCTTCGCCCAGCGGGAAGTTGGCACTCCGGTACGGCGACGCCCGCGCGGGAATGCCCAGCGGCGGCGTGCTGCTGTGGCTCGTGCCGCAGGTCACGTCGAAGAACGCGCCGCCGACCGCGCTGGGGGCGACGATGGCGCTCTGCCTGGGTGCGTCCGCGCTGGGCCCCGTCGCGGTGCGGGGGATGGGATGGCTGCTCGGAGCCCTGGCGGCCCGGCTCGATCCGGGCGCCGGGATGCCGGCCAGGTCCTCGCTGGTCGCCCAGCCGCGCCGGGCGATGGCGGTGGCGTCGCCGGTGATGTTGACCGTGGCGCTGGCGTGCACGTTCCTGTTCGCCGTGGCGACCTCCGATGCGGTGGCGGGGGTGACCCGTACCGGGCCGTCGGCGTGGGCGGCCTGGTGCTGGTCTGCGCGGTGAGTGGCCTGGCGGGAGGACTGGCCGCCACGCGGCGAGTACGGCGCCGGGCCCTTCTGTCCGATTGAGGCAGGGAGGAAGCGGTTTTCACCGTACGTGCGTGCCTGTGGGGAACTCCTCGATGCCGAGCACCAGCAGCAGCTCCAGCCGCTCGCGGGATTCGGCGTCCGCCGGGGTGAGCACCAGCAGTTCCTGACCCTGATCGGGGGTGACCAGGGTCTCGCAGTCCATCACCAGGCGGCCCACCCGCGGGTGCAGCAGGGTTTTGCGGTCGCCGCGCCGTACGGCCACCTCGTGCTCGGCCCATAGCCGGCGGAAGTCGGCGCTCGCGGCCTGCAACCGGTCGACGAGCCCGGCGACCACGGGGTCGCCGGAGCGGCGGGCGAGCACCTGGACGGGCCGCGCCCGTCGAAGGAGGCATTCCTGCACGCCGCCTTCTACCG
>NZ_JBSGFQ010000062.1:0-22359 GCF_053603495.1 Nonomuraea sp. NPDC004186
GCGGGGCCCCGGTCCCCGCGGCGGCGCGGCTGACGGCGCCGCCCTGGGCCAGCAGCGTCGCGGCCACGGCCTGCTCCGCGAGGGCCGTGGCCGCCACCGCGAGCCCGCCGAGCACACCCACGGCGGCGAGCAGGTCGGCGACCAGCCAGATGTCCAGCAGCCCCGCCTCCGCGACCAGACGCAGCAAAGGCATCGGGAGTGACGGCGTCCAGATCCACGTCGGGCCGCCGCCGGCCAGGTTCGCGACGGTCGGGATCGCGACGAGCACGAGCAGGACGCCTGCCGGAGACCTCAACGAAGGTTGGCCAGCCGGTAGCCGTCGCCGGACCTCCACAGCAGCCAGTCGCCTGCCGCCAGGACGACGTCCGGGCTCTTGTACCGCCGGCCGGTGACCGGATCGAGCACGAACGAGGTGGCCCCGGTGTTGTAGGTGATGATCCGGTTGCCCGCCGTCATCCAGGGAGAGACGCCCTTCTTCGGCGTCGGAACTCCGGGCAGCACCGACACGGCCCCCCAGGTGTCGCGCGGCGTCCACCGCAGCGTGTCGCCGGCCACCCAGGCGAACCACTTCCCGGACGCCGCCGCGTACCACTTCTGGTCCGGATCGCCCATCCTCTGCGCGCGGACGCCGTCGGGCAGCGGATGCTCGGCTGTCACCTTGCCGGTCTCGACGTCGACGATGCGCAGCACCTTGTCGTTCGCCCGCTCGGCGGTGAACAGGTCGGGGTAGGAGAACGCCACCGCCGGCCCGCTCGCCGGGTCCCCGGTCTTGACGACCGTACCCACCTGCGCACATCCCTTGGCCATCCAGGGCTGCCGCATGACGTCGTTGCCGACGACCACGCCGCCGTCCACCCAGACCCTCCCCCGGGGGTCCGTGCCCTGCGGGCTGATCGTGCGCGTGGTCCCGTCCGCCGTGCGGCACCGCTGGTCGGCCGCCGAGCCGTTCAACTCCGTCCAGGTACGGAAGGCCGCGGCCGTCCCCAGCCCGGACCGAGCCCGGAAGCCGATTTCCTCGGGCGTGCCGCCGCCGGCGTCCACCTCCGCCACCTGTCCGTCGGGCGTCGCGCCCAGGACCGTCCCGTCGCTGCCCAGCGCCGCGGGCACGAACGGCTGGCCTTGCGCCGTGCGGCCCTCGACGTCCACGACGCTCGTCACGTTCATGAACTGACGCAGGGCCTGTTCCAGGCGGACCCCGGCGGGGAGGTGGACGTCAGCCTGGTCCGGGGTTGTCGTCACGGTCTCGGTCACGGTCGGCTCGGGCCGCTTGGGCGCCGTCACGGTCTTGGTCACGGTCGGCTCGGGCCGCTTGGACGCCGTCACGGCCGGCTCGGAAGGTGCGGTCGAGGCGGGGGGCGGGCTCAAGTTCGCCGTGGTCGCGGCGTCGCCGTTCCCACCGCGTACGGCCAGGGGCACGCCCACCAGCACCGCCGTCGCCCCCGCCGCTACGGCCAGCGCCAAGGCCCGCCTGTTCCTGCGGCGCGTGGCCACGGCCCGGTGGATCCGATCGGCCAGGCCGGGCGGCGGATCGTCCGGGGAAGGCTCGCTCAGCAGCGCGGCGAGACGGCGTTCCAGGTCATCCATGCTCGATCTCCTCGGTCTTGACGGCCTCGCGCAGCCGGGCGAGCCCCCGCGACGCCTGGCTCTTGACGGTCCCGCGGCTGCAGCCGAGCAGCCGGGCGATCTCCTCGTCGCCGCGTTCCTCGACGTAACGCAGCACCAGTACGGCCCGCATGCGCGGAGGCAGCTCGGCGATCCTGGCGCGGAGGCCGTCGTCCAGCAGGCGTTCCAGCCCCGCGTCCTCCGTCGCGGGCTCGGGCGGATCCGGCACGCTCACCTCACGCTTCGGCCGCCGCCAGCGGTTGGCCATGATGCGGACCATGGCCGTGCGGACGTACCCTTCCGGGTCGTCCTTGCGCCTGATCGCGCTCCACCGCAGGCCGGTACGGGTCAGCGCTTCCTGCACCAGGTCCTCGGCATCATGCCTGTTCTGGGTCAGGACCATGGCGTAGCGATAGAGCGCCGGCAGCCGCTGCTCCGCGAATCTCTCAAACGTCGGGTCGTCCACTCCTACCTCCGGCATCCAAGGACACTTCAGCCGGCCGGATGGTTGAGTGACGACGGAAAAATGCCGCGGACAGCACTCGGGCCGGGAGCCTCACCAGGTGTTGCGGACCTTGGCCACGATGAACGGCGACAGTGGGGGCGTCACTGCCTGGCGGTTTCGGTCGTCTCCTTGATGTGCGCGTTCCGCAGCAGGATCAGCTTGGTCATGTAACGCCGCAGGACGAGAGCGTCGGCGAGAGTGCCCAGTGGCCCGGCGGGCGCGGCGAAGTCGACGATGTCTTTCATGAGGGTCGCCTCGACGCCGCTGTCGCCGTCGCGTGCCGGTTCGAAGGTGTGCGCGTGGCGCCAATACCGGAACGGGCCGCTTACTTGCTCGTCGACGAAGTACGACGGGCGGATGTGGGCGCTGATCGTCGAGGTCAGGTGCCAGGTGAAGCCGAAGTGCCGCGCTCGCCACGTGACCTGGTCGCCCAGGGAGAGCTGTCCGGAAGTGACCCCTGCGACCGCTTGCTCCCGCGAGCCGCGCATGGAGGAGGCGTGCAGCTCGACCGACAAGGACGCATCGAAGACGACCGGCGGCGGTGCGAGGACCAGGGTGGCCACCTCGAAACGGGACATGCGCGGATCTTAGCCATCAGGTGGAAGGCGCAGGGACGTGCCCGGAGAGCTTCCCCTCCGGACGCCTCACGGTGGAGGTTCTTCCTACCCGGGGGAAGGATCCTCCGCTCTGGAGGAGAAATAGCACCCCGTGCCATGCCGATCACTTGAGCCGCGAGGAACCTTCGAGCGCCGGCGAGCGTAGCGAGCGGGGGTTTGCGGGGGATCGAAAGGGGGCGGCAGCCCCCCTTGGGAGGCGCTGGCTGAGCGCGCGCCTCCCAAGGTGAAGGCCGTGTTTCAGGGCCAGTCGAGGGCCGGGCGGAGGGGGATGCTGGAGCGGCCGTTCTTGTCGAGCTTGACGCCCAGCACCTGGTGCAGCTGGACCTTGTTGCGCTCGAAGCCCACGATGCAGCCCGCCATGTACAGGGCCCACACCCGGGCCGTGCCCATGCCGACCTCCTCGACCGCGTCCGACCAGTTGGCGTCGAGGTTGTCGCACCAGTGGCGCAGCGTCTTGGCGTAGTGCTCGCGCAGGTTCTCCTCGTGGCGGATCTCGAAGCCGGTGTCCTCCATCTGCCTGACCAGCCAGCCGACCGACTCCAGCTCGCCGTCGGGGAAGACGTACCGGTTGATGAAGCCGCCCTTGTTGAACGTCTTCTCCTTGCCGGTCGGCCGCGTGATGCAGTGGTTGAGGATCCGGCCGCCCGGCTTGAGCTTGCCGTACAGGAACTCGAAGTACGACGGGACGTTGTCCTTACCGATGTGCTCGGTGAGGCCGATCGAGCTGACCGCGTCGAAGTTCGACTCCTTGACGTCGCGGTAGTCCATGAAGCGGACCTCCGCCAGGTCCTGCAGGCCGGCGTCCGCGATGGCCTTCTGGGCCCATTCGGCCTGCTGGCGGCTCAGCGTCACGCCGAGGGCCTTGACGCCGTAGTGCTTGGCGGCGTGCATGACCATCCCGCCCCAGCCGCAGCCGACGTCCAGCAGGCGCATGCCCGGCTTGAGGTCGAGCTTGCGGGCCACCAGGTCGAACTTGGCGTACTGGGCCTCCTCGAGCGTCGACTCCTCCGAGGGGAAGACGGCGCACGTGTACGCCATGGACGGCCCCAGGACCCACTCGTAGAAGCGGTTGGAGACGTCGTAGTGGTGGTGGATGGCCTCGGCGTCACGCTGCTTGGCGTGACGGGAGCCCAGCCTGGCCAGGGCGCTCTGCCGCATCTCCTGTGGTGGTGGTGGCACCCGCATGAGGAGTGGTTTGACGCCCAGAGCGCGGACGGCGGCGATCTTCTCTTGGGTGGTCAGGTCGTTGGTGGTGATGTTCCACATGCGGTCGAGCAGTGCGTACATGTCGCCGTGTACGTCGATGTGGCCGGAGATGTACGCCCTTGCCAGGCCCAGCTCGCCGGGCGCCTGCGCCAGATAGGCGACCGCGATCGGCGACTTGACCTCGATGCTCAGGTCGGACCCGTCCGGACCTGCCTTGCTGCCGTCGTACGCCTGGAACGCGACGTTCGCTTCCGAGCCGACGATTTTCTCAAAGATGGTTGCCAGCGCCACAGCTCACCTTCCCGCTACACATTTTTCGTAGAGGTCAAGCAGGCGACCGTTCGGATCGTATTCCCGCTTGACAGGCCAGTAGGCGTCGCCGTTGTACAGCTGCCAGAACTGCTCGCGAGCGTAGAACGAGGTCGAGTAGAGCGACTTGTGACCGTCGAGCTCGTGCACTTCGCGCTCGATCAGCCGGTTGTAGTAGCCGTCGAACTGCCCCCGCGGCAACGGCACCATGCCCCAGAATCCGAAGTTGACGTAGAGCCTGCCCGGCTCCAGAGGGTAGAGCGGCCAGCGCGAGTTCGAGCGCAGCGGGCACATCCACACCGGTGTCATGCCCACCTTGTCGTGGAAGAACTCCAGGAACTCCGCCCCCCGCTCGACCGGAGCCTCGACGTCCTGGATCACGGACTCCTGCACGGGCTGGTCGCGCCACCTGTCGACGCGGGCGGTGACGCCGTACTTCCTGTCCAGCGCCACGAGGCGGCGGTAGACGTCGGAACGCATCCAGCGGCGCGGCATGAGGGAGCGCACGACGGGCTGCTGCACGCCGAACGCCCGCGAGCACCAGAACCAGTCGGTGTCCCAGCGCCACAGGTAGTCGCGCACGGTCAGCCAGTCGCGGTTGCGCTGCCTGATCGACTGGTAGTAGATGCGCATGCCCGTGTAGTCCGAGGCATAAGGGGCACGCTCGGCGAACCGGCCGACCGTGATGTACATCTCCCCCGGGTTGAAGTAGACGCCGTCGACGAAGTCGACGCTCTCCCCGTCGTGCACCATGCTGTCGCAGATCTCCTGCAGGGCCAGCATGCACTTGGCCGCGTCCGTGAACTTGACGTGCGTGAGATGCACGTACGGCTGGACCTTGCGGAGCTTGATCCGGATGCGCAGCGCGTAGCCCAGCGTGCCGTAGGAGTTGGGGAACGCGCGGAAGAGCTCCCGGTGCTCGTTGTCGTCGCGGGCCACGACGACGCGCCCGTCACCGGTGAGGATCTCGAGCTCCTCCACCGACTCGTGCGGCAGGCCGTCCCGGAAGCTCGTGGACTCGATGCCGAGCCCGGTCACGGCGCCGCCCAGCGTGATCGTCTTGAGCTGCGGCACCACGTACGGCATGAGCCCGTACGGCAAGGTGGCGTCCACCAGGTGCTCGTACGTCGTCATGCCCTGGACCTCGGCCGTCATGGTCTCGGGGTCGACGCTGATGACCTCGTCGAGATCCCTCGCCGAGAGCTTGGCCGTCCTGCCGCCGTCGCGGAACCTGAAGAGGTTGGACGTGGACTTGGCCAGGCGCGGGGCGGCACCGCCCGGGATCTCGGCGTACGACTGCCGGATCTGCTCTACTGCCCGTTGGTGTGTCGACATCTTCGTCGGCACGGCAAGCACCCCCTTGAGCTGGTAGAGATCGTCCGTAAGACGGTATCTCCCGTGAGCGACCTCGAATAGACCGGGGTCGTTAAAGACACGAAAACTGTTCATAGTGACAGGTGAAATGCCTACTTGGTAGGCGATTGCGTAAACTTTCTGAAGATCACGGAGCTTACGCCGTTAAGCACGTCATGCACCTCGCGGCCCCCGACGGCGGCGGTGAGGTTGTCCAGAGTCGCCGTGAGCAGACGGCCCGTGGCCTCGGGCGTGACGCCGGCGACATGCGGCGACAGCAGGACGTTCGGGAGATCCCTCAGCGGGTCGTCAAGCGGCAGCGGCTCCACGTCGAACACGTCGAGCGCCGCGCCGCCCAGACGCCCCCCGCGCAGGGCCGTGACGAGCGCCTGCTGGTCCACGACGCCACCCCGCGCGGCGTTGACGAGCAGGGCGCCCTGCTTCATGCGGCCGGGGTCGACGAGGCCGCGGGTCTCGTCGGACAGCGCGATCACCACGACGAGCACGTCGCTGGAGGAGATCAGCTCCGGCAGGTCAGCGAAGCCGGGGTCCGCGCGGGGCGTGCGGGTCCAGTAGGAGACGTGGCAGCCGAGGGCGCGGAACATCTCCGCGCAGGTGGCGCCGATCGGGCCGTACCCGACGATGCCGACGCGGCGCCCGCGCAGCTCGTACGGCTGCAGGCCCTGCTGCGGCCATTCACCCGCGCGTACGGCGGCGTCCGCGGCGGCCAGCCTGCGCGACAGCGAGAACGTGGCCGCCAGGCACCACTCCGAGACCGCCACCGCGCTGACGCCCGGCGTGTTGGCCAGCGGCACCCCGGCCGCCGCCAGGGCGTCGAGGTCGTGGCCGTCCACGCCCACGGACGGCTGCTGCACGAACGCCAGCAGGGGCGCGGCCTTGACCGCCTCGGCGTCCAACGCGAGCGTGCCCGTCCAGTCGCCGAGCACGATCTCCGCCTCCGGCAGCGCGGCCAGGAGCGCGTCCCTGTCGCGGGCGGCCGGCACGCGTACGGTCACCTGGTCGCCCAGCGGGGCGAGCAGGTGGCGGATGAGCTCTTCGGGGAGCGGGGGCAGAGCGAGCAGGTTCCAGGGGCTCATGCCCCCACAGTAAAGCTGCTGATCACCTGCCGCATCAGTCCTCTGTTACGCATCCACTGGGCCTCGTCGACCGTCCAGGACAGGATGTACGCCGTGTCGCCGATCGCGACGGCCCGGCGTATCTCGTGGTAGCGGGTGCCCGGCGTGGCCCACGGGGCGTCGCCCCCGGTGCCCGCGGTCCAGGAGAACTCCCACTCCACGGCCTTCGTGCCCTGGTGCACGACCACCCTGCGGCCGCGGTTGACGACGTTCTGGGCGTTCTGGGCGACGGTCTCCTGCGCGTCGCGCATGATCTGGTGCGGGTCGACGACGGAGTAGACGGCCTCCACACCGAGATGCGCGCTCCGGTCCCGGCGCGTCCACTCCGTGTAGGCCTCCTTGAGGGCTCCGCGCCAGCCGGTGGGCCGCATGATGGACCAGCCGTCACGCGACCTCCACATGCGCGTGATCGGGACGGCCCTGGTCACGCTGGGCGTCGGGGTGGGTGTCGTGCTCGGCTCCGGCGTGTCCGTGGCCGCCGGAGTGAGCGGCTGGGTCGCGGCGGCGGGCTGAGCGGTCTGCCGCGGGGTGCCCTCCGCCGGGGACGCGAGCTTGAAGTACGCCACCGAGCCGCCCGCGATCACCAGGACCACCGCCGCGGCCGCCGCGAGCAGGGCACGGCCCCGGCCGCCGCCCGGTTTCCGCTCCGGCACGTCCCGGTCGGCGCTCGCGGGCCTGGCCGTGAGGATGTCCTGGAGCAGCCGGTCGGCCTCCGCGGCGTCGACCCGCTGCTCGGGCTCCTTCTTCAGCAGCCCGCGCAGGACCGGATGCATGATCGGCGGGATCCTGCGGTAGTCGGGCTCCTCGCTGAGCAGCGCGTTGAGCGTCGACATGGGGTCGCCCCGCTCGAACGGCGAGCGGCCCACCATGCACGCGTACAGCGTGGCGCCGAGCGACCACAGGTCGGAGGGCGGTCCCGCGTGCTCGGCGCGGACCCGCTCGGGAGCGAGGAAGCTCGGCGAGCCGGTGACCATGCCGGTCTTGGTGAGCGACGGGTCGCCCTCGGCGGTGGCGATGCCGAAGTCCATGAGCACGGCCCGGCCGTCCTCGGCCAGCAGGATGTTGCTCGGCTTGACGTCGCGGTGCAGGATGCCCACCTCGTGGGCGGTCCGCAGCGCCGACAGCACCTGCCGGCCCAGCTCGGCCGCCTCCCGCACGGGGAGCGCGCCGGAGGTGAGCACGACCTCCTCGACCGTGGGGTGGCGCAGCAGCTCCATCACGATCCACGGACGGCCGCCCTCCTCGACGACGTCGTAGATCGCGACGACGGACGGATGGCTCAGCTTGGCCGCGGTACGGGCCTCACGGGCGGTCCGCAAAAGCTGGCGCTCCTGCTCGCCCGGCGACAGCCCGTCGGGCAGCAGCACCTCCTTTATGGCGACCTGCCGGTTGAGCAGGGTGTCCTGCCCTTCCCAGACCACGCCCATGCCCCCGCGGCCCAGTTCGCGTACTAACTGGTAGCGGGCCGCGATGAGCCGGTTGCTATCCGAAACCATGTCCTACCCCTGTTGACCACCCGAACACAGTGGGCAAGTTTCCCATACCTCCCACCTCTTCGCCGGAAGGTCGCGAAGGCCGCTTGCGATAGATCACCGAATGTTGTTCTACTGGGGAGATGCCTGAAGTTCACAACGGCCCGCTCGCCGGGGTACGCGTACTCGAGCTCGCAGGGCTCGCACCTGGGCCGTTCGCCGGGATGATGCTGGCCGACCACGGCGCCGAGGTGCTGCGCGTGGACCGGGTCAAGGCGGTCTCCGACCGGCCGCGCGGCGATGTCATGGATCGCGGGAAGCGCACGATCGGGCTGGACCTGAAGTCCCCCGAGGGCGTGGCCGCATTCAAGGAGCTGGCGCGGCACGCCGACGTCGTGATCGAGGTGTTCCGCCCGGGGGTGGCCGAGCGGCTCGGCATCGGCCCCGACGACCTCCACGCGGTGAACGAGCGGCTGATCTACGGCCGGATGACCGGCTGGGGCCAGGACGGGCCGCTCGCGTCCACGGCCGGCCACGACATCGACTACGTCGCGATCTCCGGTGTCCTGTCGATGCTGGGGCGCGAGGGCGGCCGGCCGACCCCGCCGATCAACATCCTCGGCGACTTCGCCGGCGGCGGGCTGATGCTGGCGTACGGGGTGCTGCTGGCCCTGTTCGAGCGGGAGCGCACGGGTAAGGGGCGGGTGATCGACGCGGCCATGGTGGACGGGGCGTCGATCCTGTTCTCGATGTTCTACCAGGCGGCGCAGAGCGGCTACTGGGGGCCGCGCGGCACGAACCTGCTCGACACCGGCGCCCCGCAGTACGACACGTACGAGACGGCCGACGGCGAGTTCGTGGCCGTGGGCTCGCTGGAGCCGCAGTTCTGGGACACGATGGTGAACCTGATGGGGCTGGCCGACCTGCCCGACAGGAACGACAGGACGCAGTGGCCCGCGCTGAAGGCCCGCCTGGCCGAGGAGTTCAGGAAGCGCACGCGGGCCGAGTGGGAGGCGCTCTTCGAGGGCTCGGACGCGTGCGTCTCGCCCGTCCTGTCCATGGCCGAGGCCCCCCACCACCCGCACAACACCGCCCGTGGCTCCTTCGTCGAGGTCGGCGGCGTCACCCAGCCGATGCCCGCGCCCCGCCTGCTCGGCGCGCCCCGGCCGGACCTCTCCCCCGCGACCCGCCTCAGCGACCTTTCCGAGTGGGGGCTGTCTCAGGAGGAGGCGGACAAACTCCGCGACCAGGGAGTGCTCGCGTAGTCCTTCAGCACGATCGAGTCGTGCAGCCGCACGCCCTTGCTGCTGATCTTGGCGGCCGCCGTGGTGAGCGCGACCGGCAGGTGGTTGATCAGCCGCACCGTCGCGGCCAGCGCCCAGAGGTCGAACCGGCTGCCGGGGACGATCTTCTTGGCCGCGTTGATGGCGAACGTACGGCTGCGGCGCACGTAATCGCCTATCTCGGCCTCGTAGGCGGGGAAGGCCCGCGTGTGGTCGCCGCCGTAGGTCGCGAGCTCGCCCGCCAGGATGTACGCCCCGACGACCGCCAGGCTCGTGCTCCCGCCGACGGCCGGACCGGGGCAGTACCCGGCGTCGCCCACGAGCGTCACCCGGCCGCGTGACCAGGTGTCCATGCGGAGCTGCGTGATCGAGTCGAAGTAGAAGGCCGGCGTGCGGTCCAGCTCGTCCAGCAGCCGCGGCACCTCCCAGCCCATCCCCTCGAAGTGCTCGCGCAGCAGCTCCTTCTGCCGGGGGACGTCGCGGTGGTGGTAGTCGAGCTGCCGCGGCGTCCTGAACAGGAACAACGCCCGCGCGTCGCCCATGTCCACGGTGCCGATCCCGGCCATCCGGCCCGCCCCAGCGATGACCTCCGTCCGGCCGTCGAGCCCGAGGTGGTTGGGCACCGAGACGACGGCCAGATAGGCGCCGATCCACGTGGCGTAGTCCGACTCGGGGCCGAAGACCAGGCGGCGGACGTTCGAGTGCAGGCCGTCGGCGCCGATGACCAGGTCGAACGTGTCCGTCCTGCCGCTGTCGAAGGTGACCTCGCCGTCGTCGGAGATCGAGGCGATCGAGTCGCCGAAGACGTAGCCGACGTCGTCCTTGGTGGCGTCGTAGATGATCTCGCTCAGGTCGTCGCGCATGATCTCGACGTGCCGGTCGGAGACGGCGCTCATCACGCGGCGCAGCTCCAGCTCGATGGGCCGCGACTCGCCCTCCCGGTGCATCGTGAGCCGCTCGATGCCGGTCTTCTTCGCCATGACCTGCTCCAGCAGGCCCATCTTCTCGACGATGTCCATCGCCGGCCTGAACAGGTCGACGGCGTGGCCGCCGGTCTTCCTGAGCGCCGGGGCCCGTTCCACGACGGTGACGGTGAAGCCGTACCTGGTGAGCCAGTACGCGAGAGCCGGGCCCGCGACGCTCGCTCCCGAGATGAGGATCCGCATGACCGCCTCCTTACTTAACGATAGGTAAGTGCCAGGCTAGCAGCTTACTTAACGATAGGTAAGGGGTATTCTTCAGCCATGCCCAGTGACACGAGGACGCGCATCCAGGAGGTGGCCCGCGAGCTGTTCGTCTCCCAGGGCGTTCAGAACACGAGCCTGCGCCAGATCTCAGACCGCCTGGGCATCACCAAGCCCGCGCTCTACTACCACTTCGCCTCGCGCGACGACCTCGTACGCAGCATCGTGCAGCCGATGGTGGAGGACATCGAGCGGTTCGTCGCGACGCGTCAGCCCGGCGACGCCCGGCAGCTGCTCGACGACTACTTCGAGCTGATCTGGCGGCACCGCGAGGTGACCATGATGATGGTGCGGGAGCTGTCCGTGCTGGGCTTCCTCGACCTGGGCACCCGCATGTTCGACTGGCGGCGGCGGATCATCACGCTGCTGCTGGGCCCGGAGCTCACACAGGCGCAGCACATCCGGGCGACGGTGGCGCTGGGCGGCATGTCCGACTGCTCGGTGGAATACGCGAACCTGCCGGTCGAAGAGGTCAAGCCGGCGGCCGTCGAGGCGGCGGCCGCCGCGCTCGGTCTCTAGATGGCCAGGTAGAGGTCCACGCCGTCCGGGTGGTGGACCTCGAGGTCAGTGGTGAACGCGCGGGACGGCGTACCCCCCGACTCGGTGTGCTTCCACACCTGCTGCCACATGTCGGCGAGGGCCTGCGGCATCGGGCCGCGGACCTCCACCCGCAGCGACGGGACCGCCGGCACGCGCACGGCCACCATGCCCTCCGGCAGCCGCGGCACGGTGCGCACGCCGGTGCCGACGATCTGCGTGTAGGCGCCGTGATGGTCGCTCTCGTAGTCGGTCAGCACCGCGTACAGGTTCTCGTCCACGCGCCCCGGCACGTGCGCGAAGGCCCCCGGAGCGCCGGCCCGCTGCCAAAGTACGGGCAGCTTCGCCCGCGACGGATCCATCTCGTCTGCATTCGTGGTGCGTACGGCGAAGCCGACCACGATCAATTCGCCCCGTTCGGTGACGTCCACAGAGCCCTCCCTCCCCCAAAAGTGTCCCGGCCGATCATAAGCCCCATCCAACGGGGGAAACCCCTCAATGGGCGGTCACCGCATAAGATGAATGAACGTGAAGTTTCTCAACGACCTCGAGCCTCATTACGACCTGACCTATAGCGACGTGTTCATGGTGCCGTCGCGATCCGCGGTCGGTTCGCGGCTCGCAGTCGATCTGTCGACGAACGACGGCACGGGCACCACCATTCCCGTCGTCGTGGCGAACATGACCGCGGTCGCCGGCCGGCGCATGGCCGAGACCGTGGCACGGCGGGGCGGCATCGCCGTGATCCCGCAGGACATTCCGCAGGACGTCGTGACCGACGTCGTCGACTGGGTCAAGAAACGCGACCTCGTCCACGACACGCCGCTCACGCTCACCCCCCACGACACCGTCGGCGAGGCGCTGCAGCTGCTGCCCAAGCGGGCGCACGACGCGATCATCGTGGTCGACTGGGACAACCGGCCGGTCGGGGTCGTGACCGACGCCGACTGCCAGGGCGTCGACATGTACACCCAGCTCTCGCAGGTCATGTCGAGCGAGCTGCTGACGCTGCCCGCCGGGCTGGACCCGCGCACGGCCTTCGAACGGCTGCACGGCGGCCGCCACCGGCTGGCCCCCGTCGTCGATCCCGGCGGGCGGCTGGTCGGCATCCTCACCCGCCTCGGCGCGCTGCGCGCCACCCTCTACCAGCCCGCGATCGACGCGCAGGAACGGCTGCGCATCGCGGCCGCGGTCGGCGTGAACGGCGACGTGGCCGCCAAGGCCAAGGAGCTGCTCGACGCCGGGATCGACTGCCTGGTCGTGGACACCGCGCACGGCCACCAGGAGAAGATGATCTCGGCCCTGCGCGCCGTCAAGGCCCTCGACCCCGGCGTGCCCGTCGTGGCGGGCAACGTGGTGACGGCCGAGGGCGTGCGCGACCTGGTGAACGCCGGGGCCGACATCCTCAAGGTCGGGGTCGGGCCCGGCGCCATGTGCACCACGCGGATGATGACCGGGGTGGGCCGGCCGCAGTTCTCCGCCGTGCTGGAGTGCTCGGCGGAGGCCCGGCGGCTGGGCCGGCACGTGTGGGCGGACGGCGGGGTACGCCATCCACGCGACGTGGCGCTGGCGCTGGCCGCGGGGGCGTCGAACGTGATGATCGGCTCATGGTTCGCGGGGACGTACGAGTCGCCCGGCGACACCCACACCGATGCGAACGGGCGCAAGTACAAGGAGAACTTCGGCATGGCCTCCGCGCGGGCCGTGCGCCTGCGGACGGCCGACGACTCGGCGTTCGAGCGGGCCAGGAAGGCGCTGTTCGAGGAGGGCATCTCGACCTCCCGCATGTATCTGGACCCGAAGCGGCCGAGCGTGGAGGACCAGATCGACGGCATCGTGGCGGGGCTGCGGTCGGCGTGCACGTACGCGGGGGCGTCGAACCTGGAGGAGTTCCACGCGCAGGCCGTGGTCGGGATCCAGAGCTCGTCCGGGTACGCCGAGGGGATGCCGCTGCACCAGAGCTGGTGACTTGTGCGTTCTTGACTTCGGCCGATTCGGCTTCCGCTGTTTCGGCTTCCGCTGGTTCAGCTTCGGCCGGTTCAGCTTCGGCCGGTTCAGCTTCGGCCGGTTCAGCTTCGGCCGGTTCAGCTTCGGCGCCAGCCGCCGGCGGCGTGGATACCGCCGTCGACGTGCAACGTCGCCCCCGTGACGAACCTGGCCAGGTCGCTGGCCAGGAACACGGCCGCGCCGGCGGCCTCCTCCGGGCCGCCCAGCCGGCCGAGCGGCGGGACGCGTACCGGCTCGTAGGGCAGGGGGCGGGCCAGCATGCGCTCGCGCACGCCCGACTCGCCCTCGGTCCGCAGCGCGTCGGGCGCGATCGCGTTCACCCGGATGCCCCTGGGAGCCAGCTCCAGGGCGAGCGTCTTCGTCAGGCTCTCCAGACCGGCCTTCATGGCCGCGTACACCGCGAACCCCGGGGCCGCCTGATGGGCCTCGCTCGAGGTCACATTGATGATCGACGCGCCCGGCGACATCATCGGCAGCAGCCGCCTGATCATGCCGGTGACCTGCGTGAAGTTCTCCTCGACGAGGATCTGCTCGCCACGGGGCGAGGTGTCGGCGAACGCCGCGTGGAAGGTGCCGCCCGCGTTGTTGACCAGGATGTCCACCCGGCCCCACCGCTCACGGATTGCCTGGGCGAAGATCTCCACCGCCACGTGGTCGCGTACGTCGAGCTTCATCGCCAGCTCGGCCCGCGGCTTGTCGCGGTCGCACACCGCGACATGAGCGCCGAACGCGGCGAACGTCTCCGCGATCGCCAGCCCGATGCCCCTGGCCGCCCCGGTGACCACGGCGACGCGCCCGGTGAGCAGGATCCCATCCGGAGAAAGGGCGGTCATGAACGATGACGATATCCCGACCGCATAGAGTCGTCGGGTCTCATTGTCAGCAATCATCAACAGGAGCACTTCGTGGCACTCGAAAAGCCCGAGATCGACTTTCCCGAGGGCAACCCGCCCGCCGACCTGGAGATCGTCGACCTGACCGTGGGCGACGGCCCGGAGGCCAAGCCCGGCCACACCGTACGCGTCCACTACGTGGGCGTGGCCTTCTCGACCGGTGAGGAGTTCGACGCGTCGTGGAACCGCGGCGACGCGTTCGAGTTCCCGCTCGGCGCGGGCCGCGTCATCGCGGGCTGGGACCAGGGGGTCGCGGGCATGAAGGTCGGCGGGCGGCGCAAGCTCGTCATCCCGCCGCATCTCGGTTACGGCAGCCGGGGGGCCGGCGCGCGCATCAAGCCGAACGAGACGCTCATCTTCGTCGTCGACCTGCTCGGCGTCAGCTAGCACCTCCCGGGGCGGGCCACCCAACCCCAAACGGCCCGCCCCACCCCTCCCCAGCCCGACACCCCACCCGTTTCCAGCCCGACACCCACCCCTTTCCAGACCCGGCATTCCTCCCCACGCCGCCCGCCCGAACCCGACGCCCACACACCACCCGCCCCACTCTCTCGGCCCGACGCCTCCACACCCACCCACCCCACCCCCTCCGGACCCGACGCTCCTCCTCACACTGGCCGCCCGCCCGGATCCGACGTCCCCACACCACCCACCCCGCCGCTTCCGGACCCGCGCCCCATGCGCTCCCGCCTCGCGCCTCCGAACCGACGCCCCCACACGTCCTGCGCCGCCTGTCCAAACCGACGCCCCCACGCACCCTGCGCCGCCCTTCCGAACCGACGTCCCCACACGTCCTGCGCCGCCGTTCCGAACCGACGACCCCGCTCCCTCCCGCCCCCTCCTTCCCGACCGACGTCCCCGACGCGCCTTGCCCCGCCTTGCCCCGATACGCCAGCCCACCCCGCTACGGCGATCGCCCATTCAACGCGACAGCCGCCCTGGCGCATGTACCGCCGTGGCACCGCATCACCCTCGCCCTCCCGCAACGAGAGGCCCCACCCGCGCACCCGAGTGCCCCCGCCCGAGAAGCCCCAAATAAGGGCCCTATACGCGGCATCCATATACGAAACCCACGCGGTGATCCCAAAAGGGAGCAACCGCACGAGGGGCCGTGCCGGGAACAAGGCAGACACTTGGCCGATATCGGGTGGGGAAATGTCGGCACCATAAGGCAACATAGGCGTGTGCTTCTGATCGACGTGGTCCGGGTTTCCGAGGCGGTGGCGCGCACGTCCGCTCGGCTCGGCAAGGTGGGCCATCTGGCGGAGCTGCTGGGCCGGGTCGGCCCGGAGGAGGCGGAGATCGCGATCTCGTACCTCTCGGGCGAGCTGCCTCAGCGGCAGGTGGGCGTGGGCTGGCGCACGTTGGAGGACATCCCCCAGCCCAAGCTGGCCGCCACCGCCACCCTGACCGCGGTCGACGAGCTGCTGAGCAGGATCAAGGCGGTTTCCGGGCCCGGCTCGCAGGCCGCGCGCAAGGCGCTGGTGGCCGAGCTGTTCGCGGGGCTGACGAGCCAGGAGCAGCAGTTCATGCGCCGGCTGCTGTTCGGTGAGCTGCGGCAGGGCGCGCTCGACGGCGTCATGATCGAGGCGGTGGCCAAGGCGTCCGGCGCGCCGTCGGCGGACGTGCGCCGCGCGCTCACGCTCCGCGGCTGGCTTCCCGCCGTCGGAGCGGCCGCGCTGAGCGGCGGGGTAGAGGCGCTGCGCGCGTTCCGGCTGCAGGTGGGGCAGGCGGTCTCGCCCATGCTGGCGGGCAGCGCGCCCAACGTCGCCGCCGCGCTGGAGAAGGCCGGCACCCCCGCGGCACTGGAGTGGAAGCTCGACGGCATGCGGGTGCAGGCCCACCGTTCGGGCTCTGAGGTCAAGGTTTTCACGCGTACGCTCGACGACATCACGCCGCAGGTTCCCGAGCTGGTCGAGGCCGTGCTCGACATGCCGTACGACGATCTCGTGCTGGACGGCGAGGTGCTCGCGCTGCGTCCTGACGGGCGGCCGCACCCGTTCCAGGTGACGGCGAGCCGCGCGACCAGCAAGACCAACGTCGCCCAGCTGCGCGAGCAGACGCCGCTGAGCGTGTTCTTCTTCGACGCCCTGCGGGTGGACGGCGCCGACCTGCTCGACCTGCCCTATTCACAGCGCCAGGAGGCGCTCGCCCGCGCGGTCCCTCAGGGCCTGCTGACGCCGCGGCTGGTGACGGGGGACGTTGCCGAGGCGGAGAAGTTCTTCACCGATGTGGTCAAGGCGGGCCACGAGGGCCTGGTGGTCAAGTCCCTGGCCTCCCCTTACGCAGCCGGCCGCCGGGGCGCCGGATGGATCAAGGTCAAGCCGCGTCACACGCTCGACCTGGTGGTCCTGGCCGCCGAATGGGGTCATGGGCGGCGTGAGGGCAAGCTCTCCAACCTCCACCTCGGAGCGCGTGACCCTTCGGGCGGGTTCGTGATGCTCGGCAAGACGTTCAAGGGCCTGACGGACGAACTGCTGGCCTGGCAGACCGAACGCTTCCTCGAGCTGGCCGAGGGGCCCACCGACAACTGGACGGTCACGCTGCGGCCGGAGCTGGTGGTGGAGATCGCCTTCGACGGGGTCCAGCGCTCCCCCCGCTATCCCGGCGGCATGGCCCTCCGTTTCGCCCGGGTCCTGCGCTACCGCCCGGACAAGCGCGTCGAGGACGCCGACACGGTCGACACCGTGCGCTCTCTGATGCTGTAGCCGGGCCTGCCTGAAATCAGCAAGCAGCAAACCGCCAAGAACAAAAACACCCACGATTGACGGCTTGATCACCAAGCGCTCGGCATATCAACGCACCCAGCTCGGCCTATCACCACACCCACCTCGGCCTATCACCCAGCCAGCTCCGCCTATCACCCACCTGAGCTGCACCAATTGCCGATCAATCCTGCTTTCTCGCGTTTTCCGGAGTCCCAAAGATCCACGGCGCATGCTGGGCGTTCTTAGCAATCTTGTGACTTAAGTGAGATATGTCACTGACTGTCGCATTAAGTTGCCTTTACTCGGGCTTTGTCGCATATGTTCGTCCTCACTGCGCGGGATCCCCCTCCCCGCCTCCGGATCGGCCGCCGTACGCCCTCCACCCCCTCCGGCCCGGCCTTTCCCTGCCCTATCCCCTAGCTAGGACTGTGGTTTACCTTGGGCCAGCATTCCCTCAAGCCGACCCCTCAGTACCGCAAGCTCATCGCAGGCAAGCGCCGCTGGATCACCCTCGCGGCCGGCGCCGCCGTCGTGGCCGCCGCCTCCACCGCTGCCTGGGCCGCCATGGACACCACCGGCTCCCCCAACCACCCCTCGGCAGCCCCCACCCCACTCCAGGCCAAGCCGCTTAACGAAGCCGCTCGCCAGGCGACCCCCCAGTCGCCCTCGCCGCTCCCCAAGCCCGCGGCGGCCCGCCCGAGGCCCACCAAGTCCCCGGCGACCGCCCAGCCGAACACCACCGCCTCCCCGGCAACGGCCTCCTCCAGCCCGGCCGCCAAGCCCACGGCGACCAAGCGCTCAACCCCCGGGACCACGTCGCCCACGCCCACGAAGGCCGCCAAGTCCCCGCCCCACAAGCCGAAGACCCGCGTACTCTCATCCGGAACCTGCGGCGCCTCCTACTACGGCGACCCCCAGATGACAGCCAGCGGCGAGCGCTTCGACCCCTCGGCCATGACCGCCGCCCACAAGACCCTCCCCCTGGGCAGCAAGGTCCGCGTCACCAACCCCAGCACGGGCGAATCGGTCACGGTCCGCATCAACGACCGCGGCCCGTACGTGGGCGGCCGCTGCCTCGACCTCTCCGAAGCCGCCTTCTCCGCCATCGGCAACACCAGCGCCGGCGTCATGCGCGTCAAGTACGAGGTCCTGTCCCGCTAACCCCGTCTCCCCAAGGCCCTGCCCCGCGTACGCCTCCGAGGTCCCGACCCGCGTACGCCACCCACCCCAAGGCCTTGCCCCACTTACGCCGCCCGAGGCCCCGACCCGCGTACGCCCCCGATGTCCCGACCGGCGTACGCCACCCCACCCCAAGGGCTTGCCCCGCCTACGCCCCCGATGTCCCGACCCGCGTACGCCACCCCACCCCAAGGGCTTGCCCCGCCTACGCCACCCGCTCCAAGGCCCTGCCCGCTAACGCCGCCCCGTCCCGAGGTCCTGCCCCACTACCGCCAGCACGCACAAAGCTCCTGCCCCGCTACAGCAGCCCCCTCACCGCATCTGAACCACGCGGCCATTCAGTGTGACGCCAGCACGGGGCGCCCGGCTCAATGGTGACGTCAGTCCACCGCACCTCTACGCCTGGCCGGAGCCCCGCAGCCCTTCCACTGCACCCAATGCACTCACCCGACGGCACCAGACGGGGCGCGGTCGTCACACCGAACCACCACCCACCCCGCACCAAGCCCCCCAGCCCAGACCCCCACCCTTAACCAGCCGGCGCGACCGTTCGACCGAACCAGTGCCCGCCCACATCAACTCCCGCCCTGACGCCCACCCCAAAGCCAGCCGACACGACCGTTCTACTGAACCAGCACGCGCCCGCATCAACCCCCCAACCCCGACACCCACCCCAAAGCTGGCCGGCGTGCGTTCGTCACACCGAACCAGCGCACTTCTCGCGCTGAACCCCGACCCAGCCGCCACTCCGAAAGGGCCTAACTGAATGCGGCCCCTTGCCGGGCTGGACCAGGCCGGGCTCGTATAGATCTCGGCGGATGCTGGCGAGTGGAGTCACTTCACCAGGCGCAGCGTCATCGGGTAGCGGAAGTTGCCCTCCGTCAGGGACGTAATGCCACCGACGATGGAGAGGACGACGGCGGCGACCCAGATGAACGGGAGCAGCACGACGCCGATGACCGTGAACGGCAGGAGAACCGTGGCTCCCACCACCGTGAGCTGGAAGTTGAGTGCCTCGAGCGCCTGCCTGCGGATGTAGGGCGAGGTCTTCGCGCCAGTGAGCAGCAGGATCAGCGGGCCGGCGATCGGGATGCCGACAACCATCAGCAGGTGGCCGACGGCGGCGGCGAGACGTTCGTTGCTCTCCGGCGCCCGCTCAGGGCGGACCGGGGGCGGGAGCGGGGCGAGCCGGGGTACGGCTTGAGCGCCGTACAGCTCGGTCATGATGGGCATCAGGTCACCGTGCGTGCGCGCCGTCATCGCGCGCTCCAGCCGGTCGTCGAACTCGAGCTTGTCGAAGCGGCCCTCCGCGTAGGCGGCCTTGACGTGCTCGACCACGTGCTCTCTGTCCTGGTGGGTGACGCGCAGATGAGCTGGCTGCACCTGTCCCGGCCCAGGGGTTTGCGGTACCCCAGCCATAATCGCCATGCCTCTCCTTTGAGAATCGGGCAGTCACCTCTCATACTGCGTCCCTCGGACCCTCGGTGCTATCGGGAGAATCCCGGATGTGACCCCTAGATCATCCCCGACGCACGGAGGCTCCAGACGGTATAAAAAGGATGCATGAGATGGCGAGACCGCTACGGCATTCGTCGACTGCGCGGCCCCAAGGTCGCGAAGTTCGACCGCGAGGCGACTGACGCCGACATCGAAGCGCTTATCGCTTTTGCCCGCTCGCGCCGCGGCGTCGAGTTTTACGTCGAGCCAGAGACTTTCGCCACCGACACGACCGCCGTGGCGGTCGCCGACGACGGCGAATGGACCAGGCGTAGGGTTGGTTCCCCTGCCGTGATCCACAAGGTTGCCCGCGATCTTGCCCTCCCGGTTTATGACGTACAACTCACCGGCTATCCGCCGCGCATGCGCGCTTACAACGAACGCCGCCGCCGCGAAGAAGGCACCGGCAGCTGACCCCCGACAACCGTCCGCCAGCGGGTCACCCGTTGGCGGACCACTGACTGACTGACCGGCGATTGGCGATTGGCGATTGGCGCAGTGTCGGCTCACACTGGCGGCCGCCAACTCACAACCGGCGGCCAGTGACCGGCAGCCACCCGACCTGCGGCCAGGCTTGCGGTTCACAACCAACAGCCGCCGTCCCACGGCCAGCGCGACCGGCGACCAACAATCGGCGATCGGCGACCAACCCCGCTTGCGACTGCGACCGTCAAGCGCGAACAGCAGCCCGCGGCTGGCGGCCAACCGCTCACGATTGGCAAACGGCGACCGACAACCCTCCGAGCTGCGGCCCGACCAACAGCCGCCGCCTCGCGGCCAGCGACCGGCAGCCAACCGTTCACGGCCGATAACCGGCAGTCGGCAGCCCTCAATCAGCAACCCCGCAATCGGCAACCCGCGACCGACCGCCCCAGCTCATGCCAGCCGCCCGCGGCCAATCGCTCACGACCGCGACCAACCGCCCGCAATCGGCAGTCCGCGATTGACAGCCAGCGGTCGGTGGCCCGCGACCTGCAACCGGCAGTCGGTGGTTTACGACTGGCGACTGGCGGTTGGTGACGATCCGCTTCCGTGCGGCGGGCAGTGGGCGACGATCCGCTTTCTTGTGGCTGGTGGATGGCGACGATGGGCGCCTCCCTGTGGATCGGGTCGTCCCCCATTGCGTTGTTGCTCGGTGGTCTCGATTGGTGCTCTGGGCAGGGTGCCTGTGGTTGGTGGGTGGGCGTTAGTCGGGCGGGGAGTGCGGGTCGTCTTCGTCCAGGAGGTTCACCAGGGGGAGGAGCCAGGAGGCGTGGGGTGGGCCCATGGCGGCGTCGAGTTCGGCCGGGGTGGGGAGGCGGTCTCGGAGGATCGTGGGAGACAGGAGATTTTGGAGGGCGTGCATGAGGAGGTTGGCCATCGAGTAGCTGGGGTCGATGGTCAGGGCGCGTTCCAGGGCGATGGTGGCCTGGACGTTGTTTCCCGCGCGCCAGGAAGCCATCGCCAGGAGGGATGCGGCCGGTGGGATGAAGCGGGGCTCCAGCCTGCGGGTCAGGTCCTTCCAGAGGAGCACGTGGGAATCTTGCATGAGGGTCCAGGCCTCGTCGCGGGCTCGGGTTATCGATAGGGCCAGGCCCAGTTTCGCCGCCTCCGCGTCGTCCAGGCGGCCGCCTTCCTCGTGGGTCTGGAGGGCTGATCGGACTCTGTTCAGGCTTTCGGCGATGAACTGTGTCGCGAAGGTGTCAAGGTTTGTGGTGGCTGTCAGGTCAACTCGGAATTCTGCGATCGCGTCGGCTGTGGCTCGGCGCATGGCCATGCGTACGGGGCCTGCGATGGGGGCGATGGTACGTTCCAGGGATTCGCGATCGGGGAGGGCTACCAGGCCTCGGATGGTCGCCTCGGCGGAGATCTGGCTGGTGGTCAGGTCGTACGGAGTGCCTTCGGCCGGGCAGCACGTCGCGAGATCGCAGATGTAAGACCAGTAACGGCCTTCGTGTGCTCGTAGTGCTTCGCCTACATGGAGTTCGGTCTTGGCGGCAAGGAGTCTGGCCTCGTCGGCTGCCGGGGTCACCAGCTCCCCCGGGCCGTAACCGACGACGACGATCTCTGTCACGCCCTCCCGGTCGAAGACCGGCTCCAAGGAGGCGAGAGTGCCGGGCGGGAACGGGAGGCTCCATCTGGCCACCAGCTTGGCCTGGCGACGGTCGAGGCCGATCACGATGAGGCTGGTCTTCGGGTGGAAACCGACGAGGTATGGCACGGCGGCCAGGATGTCGGTGGGGCTGGTGAGGGTGAGGCAGGGCTCCAGCGACGTGAAGCTGGATGAGGGGGAGGAGGAGGGAAGGGAGGGCGGGGATGGTGACGTAGGGGAGGTTGAGGGTGACGGCGAGGGAGCGACGGTGGTGGGGTCGGAGTCCTCGGAGGTGGAAGTGGGAGTGGGGTTGGGGGTTGGGGTGGTCGCGGGGGTGGAGTGGTTGGTCGTCATGGGCCCTTAGGGTGCCCGGGCGAGGGCTGTGGGATCGGGCCCGAATGCGATTCTGGGGATGGTGGGGACGTCCAGGAGTGGCGTTGTGGATAACTGCCCGCCGGTTTTCGGCTGGGGCTCTTTGGGTGATGGTGGTTCTTGCTGCCCAAGCCATGGCTGCCCAAGCCAGGGCTGGTGGCGGGCGGCGGCGACGGCTGGTGCCCGATGGGTGATGACGGGTGATTGGGCCCGCGAGGCCCCCAGGCGAAGTAGCCGGAGCCGGAGTGGGCGACCGGACCCGGAGTGGGCGACCGGAGCCGGAGGGAGCGGGCCGGAGCCGGAGGGAGCGGGCCGGAGCCGGAGGGAGCGGGCCGGAGCCGGAGGGAGCGGGCCGGAGCCGGAGGGAG